>CAZFAR010000186.1:0-5445 GCA_964516825.1 uncultured Thermococci archaeon | reverse complement strand
ACTGGTCTTGGATGGATCACTGATCAGGGATCATATCCTGCATGGTCTCCTGATGTCAGAGAAGTGGAAACCCATTTAAGCTGCAGCCGAAACAAAATGATGAAGATGCTATGAACACAAATGCGAACCAATTTCTGCACCATATGTGGCAGCATAGGCATACAATGTTCACGTATTTTCTGCTCAGACTGGCCATGATCTCTCCCTTTGGGGGGATCAATGCTCATTTGCACAGATTGCGAGGTGTTCACATAGGAAAAAAGGTCAGAATCGCCCATGACGTTTTCATAGACCCTGCAGAACCAAAGAGTATCACTCTGGGAGATTATGTCACTGTGAGCCCCAGAGTAAAGATACTTGCTCACACAGATTCTGTATCGCATAACGAAGAATCTGTCAGATCTGTAAGGATTGGGGAGAATACGTGGATTTGTACTGGAGCTCTCATACTACCGGGTGTTACTGTAGGGAAAAACTGCGTAGTGGGAGCTGGAGCAGTAGTGACAGAAGACATCCCCGATTTCACACTAGCCTTAGGTGTCCCTGCAAAACCTGTTCAGGTCCTTGAAAAAATCTATGAGATTCCGAAGAATGCAACATTAGACCGTGTTCTCGTACTGGAAGATGGAACCTAGATCAAAGAGCACAATCTGTATCATATCTCTGGCTCTATTACCATTCCGTTGCCAAACCTTCTTGCGACTGCTTCAATTCCTGCCTCCCTGACAAGATAACACATTTCTTTCACGCTGTAGGCCTTTCGATTTGAAATGACAGCATCATGGACAAAATCCTGTGAGAAAAGACAGTGAAATCGAGCTGTAATAAATCCATGAAGTGTTCGACGCAAATCATAAAAAAGAAATGTCCTTGCCACTCTGGCACCCTCCCTTAGTACGTGAACTGCTGTTTCAGCATCAAAATGGTGAAGTGAATAAACATTTGAAGCAAAATCAAATTTCTTATCCTTGAATGGAAGTTTACATGCATCTGCCACTCCAAATGTGATGTTCTGCGGGTTTGGCAAATGACTGGCTGCCTGGATGATAATGTGAGAGCTGTCGATCCCAAAGATCTGGAGTGGTATTCCCTTTTTCACTGCAGCAGCTGCCAGATATCTGCAAAATCCACCATATCCAGTGCAGATATCAATGAAGGTCAGTGGTCTTCTTTCTCTCTCAAAAAGAAACGATAATATTTGAATTAACCTCAATGTCAAGAGCGGATACAAAAACCACTGGTTCAGCCTGTCAAGGTCGCGAGCCACATGAACTGCTCTTGCAGTATTGGGTTCTGTATCGAGGATCTCCTTTCCGTCCTGGAATACCCAGTTATCAATCAATGAGAAGTTGGCTTTGCGAAACTCAGCAAAGCGGTGATTTACAGTCATTTCTTCAAACTTCGTTTCGTGGTGTTTGCATTTCTGCATGATCCTTAATACTCTGAAATGTGATAAATCCTTTGCCCGTGAAGATTCACAAAAATAGAACTGCTCTGCCTATTTTTCAATAGGAGAATTGCCTATCTCAACTTCTCATCCCCTAAGCTTCCTCTTCAATCCTTTTGATGAACACTTCTTCTAAAGTAGGTGCTGTTGTCCTCAAGTCCTTTATCGTTATTTTATGATCTTCTGTGATAGCTAGAATCTCCCGCAATGTCTTCTTGAGGTTGGTGGATATGATCTCTACCAGATATTCATTGATGATCCTTGCATTCTCCAGGGAAGAAAACCAGTGGCTTTCTCCCGATTCCACGACTAGAGTTATCCTCTCCTGTTCGAGGCCTTCCCTTTTTACGTCAGAGGGTTTTCCTTCCAGAACGATTCTGCCCCTGTTGATCATGGCAATGCGGTCGCAGATCTCGTCAATCTCGTACAGGTTGTGTGACGTCCATAGGATGGTCTTGTCGTGCAGTTCAGTTCTTACTAGCTTCTTGATTTCGTAGCTTGCCTGAGGATCAATGCCAGTCGTGGGTTCATCCAGGAGGAGGACGGGAGGATCATTCAGAAGAGCCCGTGCCAATGCTAGTTTGTGTTTCATGCCTGTGGAGTAGCGCATCAGCAGTTCATCCTGCCACTCTTCTAAGTCGAACAACTCGATGAGATAGTCAATCCGTGAATCCTCACGAATATTGTAGAGTTCTGCAAAGAACCTGAGATTCTGTTTCCCTGTAAGCCTCCAGTATAAAGAACGGGAAAACTCTCCAGGGAGAACGCCGATCTCACTTCTGACCAAGCTGTCCTCTTTAGTAATATCATGTCCGTTAATGGATGCTGTCCCACCATCCGGGAGTATTAACGTGGATAGCACTTTGACAAAAGTAGTCTTTCCCGCGCCATTTGGTCCAATTAATCCGAAGATTTCACCTTTTCGAATTTTCAAGTTGACATTATCTACTGCTTTTACTACTTCACGGCTTTTCCTGGTTATTCTGCTCAGGATATCGCTTCCCTGTTTTCGTCTAGTGAAATACTTGCACAGATCATGGGTCTCAATCATTGTGATTTCCTAGTGGAACGACCTTAAAAGCTTTGGGGTGACTTTTGTCTTTGATTATCCACCGAATCCTGATACTGCAGGAATGACGTAACAAGCTTCCCTCATTCATGTTACACGTGTAACATCGAGCAGAGGAATCAATATCAATAAATACCTCAAATGAATGTACACAAATGGCAGTGTATAATTCAATTCTTATTCCTTGTGGGCTTTTGAAATCCTGAACACATCAGCAGGGCTGCCCATGGCTTTGCATTGGATCTCTTCTACCTCATGCTTGTGTCCTGTGATCCACTCCATGAGATACTCGATTATTCCAACATAACCATTGCATGCAGGTTTCTGAGACACGATCCCATCACTTGCATACTGGTCCCTGTCAGTGTAGATGAAGCAGTCTTCTTCCTCTCGCAGTTCAACACGAGGGCTATAAAGTTGGGAGGGTTCTCTCTTTTCGATCTCTTCTGCCCATTTCTCAAGAACGAGGCGCATTTTTCTGTTTTCAGGCAGAAGACGAGCTGCGAGCTTCACCGCTTTTTCTATGCCTGGGCGTTTTCTTATGGCGGTGCGGACAAATTCACGACCAACTCTCAATTGAAGAGCACGAGCACCATTTCCTCCAAACAGTTCAAGGAGGGAACGATCCAGAACGCGCATATCTTCTACAGGTATCTCTCTATCATCGTTGTCAGGCGGGAAGTTGCCGATGTACTTCTGCAATCCAGCGTAATTCAGAATAGATTTCAATCCATTGGGACCAGTAATGCTCTGGATAGTCTCTAAATTTGCTCGCATGACCAGGTTGTCAGTTCTCTCTACTCCTGACATAATTCTCACTCTCTTCAATGAATCAATAGATTGCCGTCTCATACGAGCTTTGCCACTTCTTCTGCTGTTCTCTTCATGTCCAGGAATACTAATCCAAGTTTAGCATCTTTTCTGGCTAAAGCGGTCAGAACTGCATTCTCTCCTGAAGCCATCAGGACGACGTAGCCACTCTCTCCTTTGACATATACTTCAGACAGTTCACCGCGTGCCAATTCCTTGGCTGTCCTCTCTCCCAGAGACAGCATGGCTGCTGACATGGCTGCCACCCTATCCTCTTCTACATCTCGTGGCAGTGCAGAAGCTATCATCAATCCATCCACTGACACGACTGCAGATGCCTCAATGTCTGGGGTGGTTGCTTCCAGATCTTTCAAAAGATCTGCCAGTGCTAAAACTTTCGATTTTACCATTATATCACCTTTCATCTCCTGTCATTGAGCAGCAATTTTCCTGTTCCACATTAAGCCCCTTCGAAGTGACGTGCTTCCAGACACCGGAATGCGATGCTGCACTAATTTGATTCCTCTCTATGTTTATAAATCTTGGTTTTCATAATTCGAGCAAAAAGTCAAATGTGACAGATCGAATCAGTGGTAGTGGTATTATCGCTACTCCTCATCCTTTTCTAAAAGTATGCCCATCTTTCAGCATATGCCTTCTTATTTTCCAGATCAATAAAATCCAGATAGATACTATCATTGATTGTCCTGCTGCCGTAAGCTATCTGTGTTGGTCTTATCCTCACGATGATCATGCTGGGATATTTTTCCCATTTTTCTATGGGTTCTGGCGCCTTGCTTCTCATGAAATCTGTGTATTCCTTGTTTTTCTCTTCAGTAAGTCCTCCCAGTATCTCGGCTATTCCTTCTATGTTCATGTTGTCCCTGCACAGAGCAATATTTGGATTTTTTCTGATTTGCTGGCACTTGCGGGAATGTCCCCATGTGAAAAAGTAAAGCTCTAATCCCCGACTGAAGATGAGCACATTTCGGGCAAGGACTCTGTTGTTAGCAGAGGTAGCAAGCACCATTGTATTATTCTCTTTTAATTCAAGGTATTTGATTACCTCCTCCTTTTTCTCCTCATAGTTCAAATCTATTCTGTTTCTTCCTTCCTTTTCTCGTTCTCTCTTTTTCATATTTCCTCACTTCTTTGTTTCAGCCCACGCGGGTCCTCCTTCATTCATGAAAGATTTCAATCAAAGATGTTCTGAAATCGTCTGCTCTCACCATTCTTCATCGTCCTCATCTTCATCGTCCTCATCTTCATCGTCCTCATCTTCATCGTCCTCATCTTCTTCAAGAACCTCTGCACAAATATTCTGACCCCATTCTGACCAATGAATCTCAAGTTCCTTACTGCACTTCTCACACTCGATCTTTTCACTACCGCTCTCATCATTAACGTCAATTATAATTGTCCAGCCGCATTTAGGGCATTCAACCTCAACTGAGGGTCCTTCAATTATTTCTACACTGTCAACATCTATGGACACTGTGTACCCAACTTCAAACAAGGCACCGCAAACATCGCACTCGACTTCCTGAGAACCGTCTTCAACGTCCTCAATATCCACGAGAATTTTGCTACCGCAAAACTCACATTCTATTTCAGCTTCCATTACAATTCCTCCTCACCATGCATTCAAGTGAAGATTTTCCTCTACCCTTATAACAATTTGCGTGGAATAGAGAAAATCCTTCCTGTATGTTACATCTCTTAATGGATAGTGATCATTCTCCTCTTTTTTTCATGAGTAATAGAGCCTGGCACACCATTACTTCCTCTTTCTTCTGGTTGAGAACTCTGTTTAAAAGGGTAACGAGTCCATCATCTCCCCTGTCTTTCTTCTCTACGATTTCGAGTTCAACGTGGATTGTGTCTCCTATGTACACTGGACTGACAAATCGCAAGGTATCGACACCATAAAAGGCAACAACAGTCTCTCTTATGATTCCCAACTGGTCCCAGAACCCTGTCATCACTGAAAAGGTCAAGGCTCCGTGAGCAATCCTCTGGCCGAAAATGGATTTCTTAGCATACTCTTTATCAGTATGGAGGGGATTGTAATCTCCACTCACCCCATCAAAAAAAAAAATCTAACACTCCCTTAAGCATC
>CAZFAR010000185.1:0-5484 GCA_964516825.1 uncultured Thermococci archaeon | reverse complement strand
CAGAAGAGTATTACAAGCCGGAGAATGATGAGATGGAGAAGCCCAGAATTCTATACGTGGAAGATGATCCCAAGAGCAGACTCGTCATAAGAAAACTCCTGGAAAATGTGGGGTGCGAAGTCTATGAAGCTGCAGATGGCAGAGAAGGCATACAGAAAGCCCTCAAATTGAACCCTGACGTCATTCTAATGGACATTATGCTTCCTCAGATGAACGGTATTGAGGTGACAAGAAAACTCAGAGAGATAGAAGAAACTTCAAAGATCCCCATCATTGCTCTGACTGCCAAGACTTCGGCAAGAGATCGGGAAAAGATCCTAGAAGCAGGCTGCGATGAGTACATGACAAAACCCATAGATCTCCCCCGTTTGCTTCAAATACTCTCGAAAATCCTCAAGAAGGAACTCTCGATAAAAAGGAGTCAATAGGTCTGGCTTGGTCACGGATCCATTACACGTGTAGCAGTGAGAACCAAGAACCAAAAATCCTGCATTCATTCAATAAGCTTCTCAAACATAATATTCTGTGCGCATAAAACTTATAAATATACGCGCAAATACTCCTAGCATCTCAACGGAGACTACTCCAAAGAGTAGAAAGTGATGGTTATGATGGAACATGGGTACACAAAAGAAAGTATAGGAATAAGGGAGTTTCCACCCTTCGTCAGGGTTACTTTGCAGCCGAGTACACGGAAGGAATTGTTTTTGCATGCTGCAGGAAAGGTTGGAACAATCAGAAGAGAGTACAGTACATCTGAAAATGTATTTGATCTTCTATATGGCAAAAAAAAGGGGAAGATCCTCAATATACTCTCAGAAGGACCCAAATCAGCCAGAAAGCTGGCGGAAGCCAGTGGATTAAGTCCCAGTGCAGTCTACCATTTCTTGACCTTCCTGAAAGAGAGACACATGATCTTGAAGCGAGGGCATCAATATTCACTGGGAGAATATGATTTCGATTCACTGTATCTCTACGAGATTGTAAGACTGGAAGAAGATTCTGCCCTCAGAAGAAGGTATGGTATTTCTATCAAAGAACTGGAGCTGGCCTATTTCCTGTGGAATACATTCTTGGAGATCGCTTCTGATGAAAGAGGGTATGGTCAGTACTACAACAGCCAGTACACTCTCGCAGATGCTATTCACCGCTGGAAAACAGGCCGTACCGACATTCCTGTGTGGGCACTCAATGGGCTGGCAGAACTTACTGAATCAGGTGTGGTACGAAAAGAGGGGAGCATAATTCAGTATCATCTGCCTCCTGGCATACCAGTGAACCCGTACTTTGATGGCGGGTACAGGCTACCTGTCCTGATAGATACTGGTCTGGACAGAATTGCAGTCCAGCTCCTGCAGAAAATATCCAAGAACAACTTGTACACGTTTCCCAAGAGGAGAAGATGGCTCTTTGAAGAATTGCACAACAGATTTGGGGAATTTGATGATTCCACCTCCCGTGTTCCCTCCGCTATCGTTGAGATTCTAAAGTCCCATTATGGGATAGAGACTTTGGACCGAACTTCAGCAAAGATTCCACCCCGGATGAGGACCAGATGGTCAGATCTACCTCCCTTGTCACGGATAGTAGAAAAATCTTCACTCCTGTTACATATTATCTCTCTGTCAAGTCGATCCAATGGTGGATTTGAGATCACCTCTCGTTCTAAATCATTTCTAGAAGATCTCTCCTTTCTGACAGCTGATCTAGGGCTAGGAGCGCTGAGCGTGCACAGGAAGTATAGAAGACCTCACTTTCGGGTGTATCTCTCTGAGAGCAAGGTGACTGTCCTCAGAAGATACGCCCGCCTTTTCCAAGAATATCCAGATCTGGAGATATGGTCAAGAATTCCTCTGAACCAGATTGCAGAAAAGCTTGTTCTGACTGATGGAGATTGTGAGTCTTTGAAACGAATCTGCTTTGAAGAACTATCTCGATTCGGAGAATTCATTTTGAAATCCTTGGAAAGAAAGAAGAAAGAGAATACTTACGGAAAGCTCAACTACTCTCACTACAGGGAAGAGATAACCAATTATTTCTGGGAACAGAGATTGATCCCCTCTCCCAGGAGGGTGGAAGAATTAGTGGAAATGCATGCAAATGAGGAGGAGCCTCTGCTCTACGTATGAGAGCTCGCTAAGTAAAAATGCAAGTCAATGAATTGTGCCATTTTTTCCATTTTAGGACGCTGACCATGATGATTTACATTCTCTAATTTCTACCTTTATGCTTTTCCATAAATGATCCGAAGGGAAAGCTCTTCACTTCCTTTTTCTTTGACAGTTTTTTGAGAAAGACTGCCTCTAATATTTGATAACTGAAATGAAAAATATTTGTGCAAATTTTGTATCAACAGTCTAATAGAGACAGCGAATCAGAGTTCCAACTTTAAGAATTGAGGATATCTCAGTATAAGCTGTTCTATGTGTTACACGTGTAACATGCTGCCCTAAACGACTTGACACTTAATTATCTGGAAAGCTTTAATAGAGTAGACATCCAATATATAAAGACCTCTTGGTAGGAAAGAGAAAGACTCTGACTTAGGGAAAAGCAATCGTATCCAAGATGAAAGATAGGTTCACTAACCTGGAGATCGATAAGATGGAGAAACCCAGAATCCTCTACGTAGAAGATGATCCCAAAAGCAGACTCATCATAAGAAAGCTCCTAGAGAATGCTGGGTGTGAAGTCTATGAAGCTGCAGATGGCAGAGAAGGCATACAGAAAGCCCTCAAATTGAACCCTGACGTCATTCTAATGGACATTATGCTTCCTCAGATGAACGGTATTGAAGCAACCAGAAAACTGAAGGAAACAAAAGAAACTTCAAAGATCCCCATCATTGCTCTAACAGCCAAAGCGATGGCAAGAGATCGGGAGAAGATTCTGGCATCAGGCTGCGACGAGTACATAGCAAAGCCTATGGACATTTCTCTGCTGCTTCAGACACTCTCGAAACTCCTCAAGAAAGAACTTTCATTGAAACCTCAGAAATCCCCTCAAAGAAAAGAGAAAGCTCCAAAAGCACTCTTCTCAGGAACACTCCTGGTGGTGGATGACAGTCTTCGGAATCTTCGAGTGCTGGAAAAGGTTTTCTCCTCTGAAGGGTACAGGGTTCTCACTGCTGCCAATGGTAAGGCTGCCCTGGAAATCCTCAGGGAAAACAAGGTAGATGCAATAATCTCAGACATTGTGATGCCCCTCATGGATGGCTACCAGTTGTGCTACGAGGTCATGAAGAATTCTAAAACTAGAGATATCCGATTCACCTTCTACAGCTCTCACTTCTCAAATGAGGACGAAATAGAGTTCGGCTTGAATTTGGGAGCAGACTGCTACATGGTAAGACCACTGGAAACAAAGAAGTTGATAGACCTGGTAAGAAATGTATTAACCCAGGAAAAGAAGCAGATTTCACCTATGAGTCTAGAGAAATTCTCAGAATTACATTCAAGGCTTCTAACTTCAAAGATCATAGAGATAATCCCAGAAACAGAATCATTCAGGGAGACAGAGACAAAAACAATCGTAGAAATGGGACATTCCTATCTTGTTGAAGTGAAAACTCCTGAAAGAAGCTATGAAATCTTTCTGGAGAAGCTATCAGGAGGATTCCATGGTCTAATACTAACACGAACCCATCCGAAATTCGTCAGGCAGAGCTACAATCTGGAAAAAACTCCTTTCATATGGCTGAGCACCACCAAATCTGAAGAATTCAAGTCCAGCACTGATCTCACAGAATTGAGCCTCTCGATAAAGCAATTCATTACCAAGACTGAAAAGAGTATCATCCTTCTGGATGGCTACGAATTCCTGGCTTCAAAGATGGGCTCTGCTGTACTGCTCCAGTTCTTTCAATCGTTGAATGAGTTCATTTCCAGCCACAATACCATTCTTCTCATACCAGTGGACCCTGAGATTCTGAACGATAGAGAACTGCACACACTTGAAAGGGAGCTCACGTCTCTTTCTTGAAGACCTGTTCTCCCGGATAGGATTCTATTCCTTCTTTCCCAAATCTGAAGGGTACAGGCTGGCTCTTTGCCTTGGTCATTCTCATTTTCTCAATGCACAGGAGAAATTTCTCTGATTCTCCTGGTACCTTGTCGAGGAATATGATTCCGTCAGCCATGAAATCAAAATCGTCAAACTGGAAACTGTCATAATGCTGCTTCTTTTCAGTCACCATGAGACACACTGTTTCAGAACTCTTGAGCACTTTGAGAAATTCTCTCCATGCCATTCCTCTCCTGAATTCAGTGGGGTCTGCTACCATGTTCATGGAATCGAAGACAACTCGCGCAGGGCTGTAATCCTCTACAATGGAAATGATTTCTTCAAAGCCCATCCTGGCCAATCCGAAGAGTTCCAAGAGACCTTCCTGGCAGTGCTCCCTGAGATTCCAGCCAAAGCGGAAGCCGTGCCGCGCTATCTGGTCTGCATTCTCCTCAAATCCAAAGTAGATTCCTCGCTCCTGTACTCTGCAGCCTCTAATCAGGAATTGCAGTGAAAGGGTGGTCTTCCCGGTTCCTGGAGGTCCTGTCAAGACTACAAGGAATCCTTTGGGAATTCCTCCTTCCAGGAGGGAGTCCAATCCTGGCTCTCCAGTAGTTATCCTCTTGATGGAAACACTGAAATCTCTGATTCCCAGACGTGTCAGGTAATGGGTCTTGTCAAACCCCTTGAGGGCGAGTTCTATGACCTCATTCTTGTTATGATACTGTTCCTCGTATTTGGAGAGAATTCTCCATGCTGTCTCATTCAAGGTAGTGTTCAATCTCCTCTTCATAAGTGTTTGTTGTACTCATTATATATAAACCTATTCACAAAAGATGATTTTGCACACACGAAACGTTCGAAAATGCGTATGAATTTTGAGTATTTGAAGATCAGGTACAACAAATATGCAGGTCATGTATCTATCTTTTCTTGGATTGTACTCCCATAAGAATTCTTTTTAGGATCTAAGTTCAATATGAAAAAGCTTTAATATTGATCTTTCTCAAGGAGTATGCCATGTGATAAGTGTGAATCCATTCTGTTCATAGGTAAAGAGTAAGAATAATGAAGATGAAATGTGTCCCACATGTGAGAACATTGAAATTCTTTCTCTTGAAGAATCTATCAAATTCTGCCAGAGTATTGTAGAGTCATATAGGCAGCAATATGAATGAAACACGTCTCCAAATGATGCATCAGAACAAAGCTTTATGAAGTAGACAATAATGTGAATAGTGATAGCATGGTTCAAGTTCAATTGAGGATTCCCGAAGAATGCATTTCAGAAATTGACAGGTGGGTTTCTGAAGGGAGATTTGGGAGTAGAAGCGATGCCATAAGAACGATACTTGCGCTATATCAGGAAAGAGAAAAAATTCGTGAGTTTTACAGAATCCTCGTTGAAAGAAGTAATGAAGTGAAAGAGAATCCTGAAATGCTGATTCCGTTAGAAGATCTTCATGGGTTATAGTTTACACT
>CAZFAR010000184.1:0-5489 GCA_964516825.1 uncultured Thermococci archaeon | reverse complement strand
TCTGGCCTCTTTTTCAGATTCCTCCACACGTTCTTGACCTTCCTCCTTTGCTTTTCGGACAATTGCATCTGCTTCAGCCTTTGCTTCTGAAATAATCCTTTCTGCTTCACTTTCTGCTTTTTTGATTTCTTTGATAACCTCGAGAGTCACGGCGGGTCACCTGCTCCCTCCAACTGACCATTAGTTTATAAGGTTTTCGGAAGCAAGGAATTGGCATATGTAAATGGCTTTTCCAGTCAGAACCTTGCATAAATCAATTTTACTTTTGTAAACAGGATGTTTGAGGAGGATGTATTTTCACTGGAGCAGCTTCACAGCCTCAAGGGCAGCTACAATTTCCCTTTTTATGCCTTCCCGTGCTTTCTCAGGAACCTCTTCTGTTCTTGTTTTTCTTTCACTCTTGCACGTACCTAGGAGAAGGTTGCCGTCCACTGCTAGAATTGCTCCTGTTCTCACTTTTTTCAACAACGAAACTGTGAACAGAGCTGAGCATTCCATTTCGACTGCCAGAATGCCAAAAGAGTTCCAGTACTCTACGTTTGAAACGTAGAAAGAATCATCTGTCCACACTATGCCTTTATATGCATCAGGAGCAGTCCTCTGTAACGCATTGACAATATCTGGGTGTGCTACAGCAGGAAATTGCAGAGGAGCATATCTCTGAGAAGTACCTTCACCTCTACATGCAGCAGTGGGAATGATCAAATCGCCAATAGCAATGGTGCTCTGGAGTGCACCGCAGGTTCCAACTCTGATGAATGTGTCTGCTCCGCACATGATCAACTCCTCTAAGGAGATGACTGCTGAGGGGGCTCCAATTCCTGTGGAACAAACAGAAACAGGTATTTCTGAATAACTACCAGTGAAAATGAGAAATTCTCTATTTTCTGCTACCTTCTCAGGATTATGGAAGAATTCTGCTATCAGTTGTGCTCTTTTTGGGTCTCCGGGTAGAAGTACAGTCTTGGCTATTTTCTCTGGATTACACAAAAGGTGGGGAGGTATCATGATACGTGTTGCTATTTTGACCTTTTAAGCGTTGTCTGCTGAGTCATTCTATATTCATATACTACTAATCAGTCTGAAGAGGTGGGCATTCTTCATGATCGTGATGTTATACGTGTAACACAGAATACTTTTGATCTGCAATTTGAGTTTTTGAGTTTTTTATTGTCGGGGATAAGAGAATAGTGTAGCTTTCAAATCCATCCAATCTTAATTCTGTCAATGAAGAGCAGAACACAAAATCATTTGTTACACGTGTAACAGATCAAGGATGTTAGAACCAAAAACCTTCTTCAAGACAAATTGTCTTCTTGAAAAATATGATCCAACCTAACCTTTTTTCTTGGTGACAATATACCCTTTGGCTGACAAGTACGTATAAATATCTGCTATCTCCACGAAATCTACACATAGAATGCTTAGAATTTGTGAAATGGTCAGCTTTTGATCCAGGAGCTTTTCAAATTCCTTACCGAGCTGGCCAAAAGCGAATTCTAGTTTCAGTCTTCTGGATTTTGACCAGGTAAAGACATCTTCTGGATCGGGAGACAGAATGGTAGGAGGATTTCGCCTTTCAAACACTCTGATCAATCCATCCTCTGAGGTTGCCTCATCCAGTACTATCTGGAGGGTTTCTTTTTTCTCCCCTCTATCTTTCCCATAAGAAAAAACATCTACAGGTACACCCTTTTCCATGAGTACAAAGTATTGAAGTAGAGGCAGGTCGATTTCCACACATCCTGTATGCTTCTTCTGCTCCAGGGTTTGAAACAGTTTTCTCGTGTCACAGAAACTTGTGTACAGGGTTCCATAGATCTGGTTTCCAAATTTCATGTCCAGAAGGACCTGCAGTGCACCTTGAGAAGCTTCAAAGAAGCTCAGACTCCCTCCTTCCAGTGAGTACAGTATGTCTGTCAGATTGGAGAAGGAGAAAAGCTCATCTTCAATGACCCTGAATCCGCGTGTTGGAACACCTTCCTCAAAGAATAGAAGGAACCTGTAAATACGAAATTCAACTGCCAGGTACCCTGTGCATTTTTGAGATCTCACTCTCTCTAAGAGATTTTCTGCTTCTGGTGATCCTATGATCAGACCTGTGCATTTCCGATTTCCAAGCATACTCATCCTTTCCCTCCTCCTATTAACACTTGTATGCATTCCTTATTAATCTTAGCATTGACATGACCCCCCCTCTTCTTTCTTTCATTTTCTTGTATTGTGAGAGAGAATTTCTTGTTTCAAAGCGACCAGGAAACTGGAAATGGTACCAGAGGTCGCGGCAGAATGATATATTTGAAGTATTTGAAGCAGTTTTGCTAAAGATTGCCTAGTAGTTCCCATATCTCTAATTCGGATGGTTTAAAGCGTAATGGTATGGTTAAATTTAAAAGGAGACCAGTTCTCAGGTTTTTATTCAAGCGCAGCACTCAAGAGGTATCATCTATTGAGGTTGGCATGTTACACGTGTAACATCGCTTGAGCAGTAAATGTATTCAGAGGGAATAGAAAACTATATAAGCAGTATCTGAGTTTGTAACATTAGCTGACAATTGTAAGAATGAGGTCAGGATATGATGATAAAATGGAAAAGGAAAATGAAGACTTGTAAGAATGATTGGTGCTAAGAGTACAATCCAAATACTGGAATTTCTGAGTGATCGTGATGAGATTCAATGGATGCTGATCCGGGAATTTGTGAATACGCATGCATTTAACATGAGACCAAGGGATTTCCTGAGTTATGGTCTAGCCCAGTACCACCTGCAGAGCTCTAGGAGAACGTAAGCATCAATCAGATGAATTGCCCTGTCACACGTGTAACGTAACACTTCATTTGAATCGTGGAATATCTAAAAAAGACCTGTGAGATTCTAACAGTCCATATCAAAGGCTTACGTTACTCAAAAATCTAGAAAAATGGAAAAAATAAGAAAGTAGAAAGTAGAAAGTTTACTCTAGTATCTTGTCTCTGTATCTCTTGTGTGCTTCCATTGTCTGTTCTCTATCTTTTCCAGCGAATATGAAGATTTTTTGACCCTGGGCCCAAATATCTTTCTTCAAGAAGAAGTGAATTGCCAGACGTGTCAGTTCCTGTTCCCTTTCGGTCAAAACGGATTTCACCACATCGCCAACACCCTCAGGAGCGTCAGCTCCTCCCAGGATGATTATCAGCTTCTCAGTCTTATACTGATCCAGTTCTGAAGCTGCAATGTGTATCACTTCATAGCCATTTTCCTCCAAGAATTCTACCAGACTTTTAGCTCTGGTGAAGTCTATGGGATTTGCCAGAAGAACTGCTTTAGGCTTCTCCACGTAGGGCAGTACTTCCACAGTTCGCCTGACTTCAGCGTCGCCATGCAATGTGCAGTGGGCTACTGCCAGAAAGACAGCATCTTTGTGTAACACAGTCGTGTAGGTCACTGTCCACTGGTCTTCTGTGACGAAATTGTCCGCGCCATAACCCCAATTTTGAACGATCCTGTCATCATGGTACAGCCAGATGTAGGTGATGTGGTGATTCTTATCGTTGTCTCTGTGAGTGACAGTAATCTCCACAGTGACTTCGTCGCCTGCAGTAACTTGTGAAGGAACCTGCATCTGGATGATCGGTGTTTTAGCAGATACAGGAACCAGTGATACTGCCAGAGCGACAAGTACCAAAATAGCTACTTTCTTCATAGTGCTCACCTTCGTTGACTTCATGTTTGTGAAATGTGCAAAGTCATATATAAATGTTTCGGTTGAATTAGAAATCTTACAATTTTTGAGAACATGAATTAAAATTTTTTGCGAATATCACTAGTGTGATTGCCAGATTCTCGATACTCTTTTTGAACGCAGGATGTTGCTATTGCCAGAACAGTGAAGTTAAAATGAATTGTGCTGCACTTCACTCTGGAATTGAGATATACAGAATTTACCAGATCATGGTACAGACATCGAACGCTGAAGATCTCTGTACTTTCCTGCTAGTTTACTGTAGATTTCTGCATGGGTTCTTGATCTTTCCCACTCTTCTTTTGTTACTTCCCGGACAATCCTGCCTGGAACGCCTACTACGACACTGCGAGGGGGGATCTTCTTGTTGTCGGAGATGACGCAGCCAATACCAACAATGGAGCCCTCGCCAATTTCTGCATTGTTAAAAATGGCTGCATTTGCTCCAATGAGAGTCCTGTCACTTATGAGGCACCCATGGAGCACTGCTCCATGACCTACAGTACAGTAGTCTCCTATGACTGCAGGACATTCCGGATATGAGAAGTTGAACATACTCCCTTCTACATGTATGACACAGTTGTCCTGGATACTGGTGTGATTTCCAATGGTGATGGAAGAGAAATCACCACGAAGAACAGCTCCTGGCCATATGCTGGAATGGGCACCAATTTCAACGTTCCCAACAATGGTGGCATTTTCCGCTACGTACACACTGTCGTGGATATGTGGGATTTTTCCTTCAAAGGGGTAGATCATGAAATTGTATACAAACAGATGTTAAAAAGGTTGTAGGTTTCCAAAGGTTTTTGGTTAAGAAACTGTTATGTATGTATGCTTTATCATTACTTACAATTCATTCCTGGACTCATGATCTGCAGAAGGTCAAATGGTGGGCGTACTATCCTTAAGTCTTGGGAATTTTCTAAAGAAATTGAAATCTAGGTTTGCACAAAAACTGCAAACCCAAATCTTAAAAAGATAGGGGAGAATATAAATTAAGGTGATATTTGATGGCAGAGGTATATTTCTTCATAAAAAGCGAGCTGAACCATAATGTCATTGACATAAGTGGCAAGAATACTGCCCAAGGGACCCCCTAGTCAGCTGGCCACAGATAAATGAGAGTGGCAATGCCAACCAGCTTTGGACACTCTCTCCCAGTAATTTACCAGGCTGGGCGTTCATAAAGAGTAAGCTGAATGGATTTGTCATCGACATCAAAGACAGGAATACTGCCAGGGCTACCCCCTTGGTTAGCTGGCCACAAAAGGCATCTGACAACTCAAGCCAATTATGGGCATTTCATGAAGGGTACATAATAAGCAAACTGAATGGGTTGGTTATTGACATCAGTGGCATAAGTCCTGCAGCGGGTGCCCCATTGCATACGTGGCCTCGAAGGACGCCCTATCCCCACAACCAGCAGTGGTTCATCGAATTCCAGAAGGGTTAAAGCAGGGCAGTTGAAGGAGTTCTGAGAGGCTGTTGAAAAAGTTTATGTGCAAAAATTTTATGTTTAAGCGTTAACTTTATATACCCCTCTTTCTACTTATATTATGCTTAGAGAAGGTTCTAAACAAACTAGATTAATATTTGGTCCCTTAGTTTATAGCGAATTGATACCTGAGGATCACTTTTTGAGAAAACTTGATGAATACATCGATTGGAGTCAGCTTGATGCTTCAATCCTCCCCTTGTACTGTGAAGACAATGGAAGACCTGTCACAAATACACCGAGGAGGATGTTTAAGGCAGAAATACTG
>CAZFAR010000183.1:0-5490 GCA_964516825.1 uncultured Thermococci archaeon | reverse complement strand
AGAAATAGAATGCAGAGCACAGGGAAAAGAATCCTGCAAATTTATCATTTCAAAAAAAGGAACTGGTTAGAAAGCAAGAAACGACTGCTTGCCTTGGAAGACTGTACACGGGACTTTGGGTCTCAGGAGCATGCTTTATCAGGGGATTCTCACCAACACCTTCTATTCGTGTTCAGATTACAGACTCAAGAGATTGACTACCTAAGGAATGCTTTAGTACAAAGTGAGATCTACCCTCCTCATCAATTCTTCAGATTTCATAACCTTAGTAGTTAGTCCTTAGTCCTATTCAAGGATGTGCTGGAGGAGATTACCCAATTGGTGGAGATCTCTCACATCAATAGTCTCACCAGGAGAATGGGGATATAATGTCGGACATCCCAGCAGTGCAGTTTTTGAAGCTGAATGCACAAAAAACCCCAATCCGTCAGTAATTCCCCTCTCCAGGAGGGCGGTCTGGTAAAAAATGCCATTCTCCTCAGCAGTGCTCTTGCACTTTAAAATCAGTTCATGGCTGTAGTGCATAGACCCATCCTTGTACACAATTACAGGACCCTCCCCCAGCTGTACAGTTCTGTCAGAGATTGATGTTGGGGTGATCTCTACAATGTATGCTTCATCAAAGCTGTGCTGTGAAGCTAATGCGCGGGCTCCCCTCACCCCGATCTCCTCCTGGACTGTAGAAGCCAGCCAGAGATCTCTTCTTGCCTTTTTCCAAGAAAAGAACTCTGCAAGATACAGTAGAGTGACCAGTCCCAGACGATCATCCATAGCCTTTCCCTTCATGCGGTTCCTGATCCCTCTTGTTCTCACATCCCATACCATGGGGCAACCCACTTCGATGCCCAATGATTTGACCTCTGCTGCTGAAATACACCCCACATCGACACAGACATCCTCCAGAAGTGGTGCCTTCTTTCGTGTTTCAGGATCAGTTATGTGACCTGTATCTATGGTGAGAAACCCATTTTTCAATTCGTATGTGTCTGTCAGGATGGTGACATCATGAAAGGGGAGTATCCGAGTATCTGCGCCGCGAGTTTTGTAATTCGGAGCTATCTTTAGAAATCCATCTTCTGTCACACTTTTGACAATGAATCCAATCTCGCATGCATGAGCTGCAACCACAGTTTTCACCCCTTCTCCTGGAAAATGTGCTGTTAAGTTTCCCACTCTGTCCCACAGGATTTCAGATGTGTAATTTCGAAACTGTTCTTCCATGAAGGACTGCACTAAAGCCTCCCGTCCTACTGGACCTGGTATTGCAGTGAGTGCTTTAAGCTGCTCAGCCATTTTGTCTTCAGAGATGTCCATGAAGAGACATGGTGATTGTCATTAAAAACATATCTTCCAATCATAGAACAAAGATATCCTCATCTTCAAGAAGAGACTTCACTGGCTGTTACACGTGTAACATTTCTGAATCTGTAGGATAGAAAGTATCTGATGTTTTAAATTTCTCTTATGAGAAGACAAGAACAGATTCACAAAAGCTATAAAAACAGTGAATGTGAAAAACTCAACGATTTCATGAAGAAATATGCATTCTGGATCTTGAGTATCATCGGTGGCTGCGCAATTTTCTCTTCCACCCTTTCCAAGAACCCTGTACTCCCCCTGTTTGCTTCCTCTCTGGGAGCTTTAGAACAGTACATAGGAATAATATCTGCAGCTTCTACCGTACCTGGCATACTGATCAGCTTACCTGCAGGCAGCCTCTCAGATCTCTATGGAAGGAAAAGGATGTTACAAATTGCTCTCTTCATATTCGCGTCTGCTCCATTTCTTTACTTGCTCGTAACAGAACTGTGGCAGCTTGCTCTCATCAGGTTCTACCACGGATTTGCCACTGCCATTTTCGGTCCTGTAGCTCTGGCAGCTGTGGCAGACCAGTACATTATAGACAGGGGCGCCCGTCTCGGATTGTACTCTTCAGCTACCATGATAGGAAGGATGCTCGCTCCTGCTGTAGGAGGCTTTCTCCTGACAGTAGGCAGCTTCTCCAGTGTGTATATAGCTTGTGCTGTAGGCGGTGTCATTGCTTTCAGTTTGAGCTTCACTATCGAAGGCAGACCTGAAACTACAAAACATCACACAAGACAGAACATTACGACGATTGTAAGGAATAGACAGATCATGGCCACAAATTTTGTGGAAGCCTGCCAGTATTTTGCTTTTGGAGGATTTGAAACCTTTCTCCCATTGTATGCCAGATCTGCGGGAATAGAAACTGCTCAAATTGGCATTATTTTCTCCCTTCAATTGGTGGCTACCGTAATTACCAAGCCTACAATGGGAAAGCTCTCAGATACTCGTGGAAGGAAACCAGTTATTCTTTTAGGATTGGCTCTAGGCGTCATTTCGCTGCTCATCATTCCTTTTTCAGCAAATTTTCTTCTTGTCGCCTGTGCAGCTGCCTGTTTTGGTCTTGGACTGGCTTCAGTTACTGCATCTACCTCTGCTCTGGTTTCAGACCTGTCTGGGGGTTCTTACGGATCAGCCTTAGGTGTTCTGAGTATGATCATGGATGTAGGACACACATTAGGTCCAATCGTCACAGGGGTTGCAGTCGCCTTTCTCGGCTACAGAGCTGCTTTCTCTCTTGTGGCAATCCTCTTGATTGCAGCAGGTGCCCTCTTCTGTGTCAGCACTTCACACGAACGCAAACGGTAGCTTTATAAATTTGGGTTCGAACCACAAATCAATGGAAAAAGGAGACTTCGTGACCATCGCTTACACTGCTCGGGTAAGAGAAACTGATGAAGTCTTTGACACTACCTATGAAGAAGTAGCCAGAGAAAAAGGGATCCACACAGAGAATGCAACCTATGGTCCAGTCACCATTGTACTGGGAGCAGGTCACGTCATTCCTGGACTGGAGAGGGTGCTTCTAGAAATGATACCAGGAGAGGAGAGGGAAGTGGATCTCGAATCAGGAGAAGCCTTCGGGAAGAGGGACCGCTCACTGATCATTACAGTCTCCCTGAGAGAGTTTCGCAAACATCGCCTTCTTCCACGGGCAGGCATGCGGATTGAGATCAACA
Source organism: uncultured Thermococci archaeon (assembly GCA_964516825.1). GTDB lineage: Archaea > Methanobacteriota_B > Thermococci > Methanofastidiosales > SZ-28-30 > SZ-28-30. The sequence continues at coordinate 2,446 of CAZFAR010000183.1, read as the reverse complement.
ACAGGTGGGCCACAGTCAGAAGTGTCTCCTCAGGAAGGGTAACCCTGGATTTCAACCACCCTTTATCCGGGAAGGCAGTACACTATTCTGTCCACCTTCTGGGCAAAGTGGAAGGTACGAAAGAGCAGATTCAGGCCATGCTCAGCCTTCTAAAGATCAAGGGAGAGGTAACAGAAGATGAGGAAGGATATGCTATCAAGACAGAAGGACTCCAGAAAGGAAAAGAAAAGAATATACAGAATGTAGTAAAAAAAGAGATCAGCAAGTATATCTCGCAGGTAAGAATCTCCTTTGTAGGCTAGAGGAAGTAGAGATCTCTTATTTTTCTGATATCTTCTTCTGGCAGTTCTCTTGGTTCTCCAATGAGTGAGCCCAGAATGTGGATGCGGGCAGCAATCTCTGTTATAGCAGCTGCTTTGTAGGCCTTTTCTAGAGTGTCTCCTACTGCTAGAACACCATGATTCTGCAGTAAACAAGCTCTCCTGTCCTTCAAGACTTTGAGAGCTTCTTCTCCTAAATCTTTTGTCCCTGGAGGTTTATAGGGGGCTACAGGAACTCTTCCACCTACATGAGCTGCCACCTCCACCATGTCTACTGGTATTTCTTTGTTAACTACAGAAAAAGCGCTGGCATACAGTGAATGGGTATGAACAACACCTTTGATATCTAGTCTCTTCCTGTATATGAGGGTGTGCATGGGTGTTTCAGAAGATGGGTTCAAATCTCCTCTTATTTTTGTGCCATTGACATCGATGGTGATAATATCTTCCAGAGTTAGATCTTCATAGTCGACACCACTCGGCGTAATAGCTATGGTACCAGTTTCATCTCTGCAGGAAACGTTGCCTAATGAGGCTATGACTAACCTATTGGAGTAGATTCGTTTTGCGATGGTCAGAACTTGGGTCTTTGCATCCATACAATATCATGAAAGAGTACATATAAAATGTTTGCGGACAGGAGTGAGAGGTAGACCCCGAGATCATATGATTGTTCATCTTATCTCTGCCAAATATGTTTTACCTTTAACTTTCAGTCGAATGTTGGTTGTTACACGTGTAACATTCACGAAATGAAAGCTGCAGCATGGGTTGACTAATATTTTTCCACTGCTCTCGGTGAATCCATATATATGTACAGGACGGTGACCCAGAAGGTGATACCATGTATTATTGCACAGAATGCAATTTCGTAGTAGACACCCCAAAGAGATGTCCAGAATGCTATGAGGGGTGTCCTGTATGTGGGGCAGAAATAGAGGAGACCTAATGGTGTTGAATCCTTCGCAAAATGTAGTTTCCTGGGAGAAATCTACTGGGACTGTACAGGGAATTCATATTTAGCCTTTCTCAATCCTGACGAGGAGTCAATATAGCAAAGTTCTGGATAGGCCAAACTTGCATGAAAGTCAACCTTAGAGAACGGAGAAACAGAAACAGTTTCAAACGTAACCTGAATGAGGTCAAATGGGATTTCACTAATAAAGCTCTAGTTGATAATTTGAGAGTGTTGGCCTTCAAGAAAGGAGGTCTTTTTGGAATTGAAAATAGAAAAGAATAAAAAAAATAAAAAGGATAGATTTAGCGTCTTCTGTACAATCCTGCAGCTCCAAGTAAGACAAGCAAGGAAACGAGGGTTGTTCCGAGACATGAACCGTTGCTGACGTTGCACGTAACTGAGTGTTCTGCCTTTTTCACTCCTGAGACGTAACCTTCTGCTTTTACAGTGTGGTTTCCGTTGGAGTATGCGGTAGTGTCCCAGCTGTACTGGAAGGGTGCAGATGTATCTTCAAGCTTGAAGGTTCCATCAATGTACCACTTCACAGAGGTACAGTTGCTGTTTGCAGCGCACGTGACAGTACCTGAGACAGTCTGACCTGATGTCGGGTTGGTGATGGTCACATAGTATTCGGGGACGTTGTCCACAGTGACAGTGATTATGTCATTGTCCTTGTATGCACCGGAATAGTAACCCTTTACTTCGATGGTGATGCTACCCTCAGGATATGTGGTAGTGTCCCAGCTGTAGCTGAAGGGTGAAGTAGTATCCGTGTACTTTAATGTGCCACCAATGTAGAACTCCACAGTGTCAATGTTTCCTGTAGTCGATGTAGTTATGTTGACAGTACCTGCGACAGTTGATCCGTTGCTTGGATAGGTGATGGTTACTGTGTCACCTACAGGACCTCTCTTGGTCAGGCATGGTGACTCAGGATCTCCTACCAGGTTCCTCTCATAGAAGCACCATCTGTAGTAGGTGTCGCTGCTGGCTGAAGATGCTAGATAACTTCTTGCCTTGTTCAGCATGTCGCCCAGCTTCTGCTTTCCGTCACTCCAGCAAGCTCTGAACTCAGCTATGCAGAACTCACCACTCAATGCGCATGCATTAGTCGTTTGGAACCAGCCGTAGTTGTCGTTGTAGATGGCTGCAATAGCTCCATTGTTGG
>CAZFAR010000182.1:0-5521 GCA_964516825.1 uncultured Thermococci archaeon | reverse complement strand
GCGAAATTGCATCTGTGCTTCAGAGTCCGGAGGTGGACATATGCCATTACACCATATCCCTTCTGAAGAAGAAATGGAACTACTCTCACAGATTGGAGAGACAGTGTCTTCTCAAAAAGATAGAATTGCTTCAGAGTGGCAAAAAGGAATCGAAGCTAATGCTGTTTTTCATGAACACCTGTTTACTCCAGAAGAGCTCTCGCAGATTAGCCTGAGACACACAGAAGAACTGGTTGGAGCGTTGATAAACCAGAAGATGTACAAGAGACCAGAGACAATAAAAGAGCAGGGAGCACAGTTTGCATACTGCGGGCTTGGGGACAAATGCCTGGTAGATTCCCTGTATGCGTGGTATGAGCTGTTACTTCCATTGGTAATCCAGGCATATACTACTGACCTGCGGGAAAAGGCTCTAATTACGACAGTGAAGGCTTTGAGCCGCTATGCTTCACACTTTGCAGAAGGCTTTCTCGAAGCGAGCAGAGATCGCATCCTGAACGCCCAGGATGAAATGATTACAGCTTTAGAGCAGAGCCTGCGCGAGAGCGAGCAGTGGCTTTCAACCACCCTCAAGAGCATAGGAGATGGGGTCATTGCCACTGATATCAGGGGAATGGTCACCTTTTTAAATCCTGCAGCAGAACAGCTGACAGGCTGGTCCCAGAAAGAGGCTGAGGGATCCCAGCTGAACAAAGTCTTTTACATTATTAATGAAGAAACTAGAGAGGTGTGCGAAAATCCTTTTGAAAAGATAATGAAATTAGGGAAGATAGTAGGTCTCGCCAATAATACAGTCCTGGTGGCAAAGGATGGTACAGAAAGACTCCTGGCAGACAGCGGTGCACCCATTCGGGATGAAGATAATACTATTCTGGGTACTGTTCTGATTTTCAGGGATGTCACTGAAAAGCGGAAGATGGAAGAAGACATTTTGCGATTGAAAGCAGAAAAAATGGAATCAATCAGCGTCCTGGCTGGTGGGATTGCCCATGATTTTAACAATATACTGACTGCAATCCTGGGGAATATTACTGTTGCAAAGATGCACAAGACCTGTGGAGAGGAGGTTGCACGACTGCTGACAGAAGCAGAGAAAGCATCTATGAGGGCAAAGGATCTGACACAGCAGCTGCTCACCTTCTCCAAGGGGGGAGCACCAATCAAGAAACCTGCTTCCATGCCTGAATTGTTAAAGAGTACAGTCCAGTTTGCTCTGAGCGGGTCAAAGGCTAAGTGCAAATTCAGTATACAGGATGTGTGGCCAGTGGATGTGGATGCAGGACAGATCAGTCAGGTCATCAACAATCTGGTGATCAATGCTGACCAGGCCATGCCTATGGGAGGAACGATTCGAGTGAGTGCTGAAAATGTGACTGTAGGAGCAGATGATGGACTTCCGTTAAGAGAAGGGAGATATGTGAGAATTTCTGTAGAGGATGAGGGGATTGGCATACCGGAAGGGCATCTTCAGAGAATATTCGAGCCCTACTTTACTACAAAACAGAAAGGCAGCGGGCTGGGACTGGCTACGAGTTATTCTATCATCAGAAATCATGAAGGGTGTATTACAGTAAGATCTGAATTAGGCGCAGGAACTAGTTTTTGTGTTTACCTTCCAGTTTCTGAGAGAATTGTGAAAAGTGAAGAGAAAGAAGTGGCTAGACCAGTTGAGGGGAAGGAGAGAATCCTCTTGATGGATGATGATGAAAGCATCTTAGATGTCACTAGTGAGGTGCTTGCCTTTCTGGGTTATGAGGTTAGGACTGCCAGAGATGGTGAAGAAGCTATTGAACTGTACGAACAGGCCCTTGAGTGTGAACAGCCCTTTGATGCAGTCATTGTGGATCTGACAGTTCGTGGCAAAATGGGGGGAAAAGAAACTATGTGCCGTCTTCTGGAGATAGATCCTGATGTGAAGGCAGTTGTATCCAGTGGTTATTCTGACGATCCAATCATGGCGAACTCTGAAAAATATGGGTTTTGCGGTTCTCTTACCAAACCCTATACGATTGAGGAGCTAAGCGAAATACTGCGAAAGGTGATCCGTGGAAAAGATTGGATATCCAAGATTTGATGGACATGGCACACTATGTAGGGGGACTTTGAAAGAAGGGGGCGGAGGCAGGAGAGAGGACTGAAATGATCTTGGGGAAATTGGAAGAAACCCGCTAAAATAGAAAAGCAAAGCAATGTTTATAAAGCTCATTCCTATATCATTCTATAATCAATTCAGGTGAGAAAATGGAAATTGCAAAAAAATTAGAAGAATTGGAAAAGGATATCCAGAATCTAAAAGCGTTAGTGCTACTTGAAGATGATGCATTGTGCGGGAAAAAGCTGGTATCACTGAGAGGAATGGGTAAGATCCTGGTGTCAGAAAAAGAGTTAGATGAGGCAATAGAAGAGGCGAAACACTCGGTATTCCGTGGTGTTGAGAATGCTCTACGTGACTGACACACATGCTTTCTTATGGTACATACATGGCACACTTCCTAAAGTAGTTGATGACGTATTCCAATCGGCAGAAAAAGGAGAATCAACCCTATTTGTTCCAACAATAGTCTTGGCTGAGTGTTTATATTTGGTTGAAAATGGTAGAATCGATCTGGACTTTAATGAGCTACTAGAAAGAATCGAAATGGGCAGAAATTTTATTCCTACATCTTTGAATTTCCAGCTCGTACGAATACTGCCAGAAATAAGAGTTTCAGAGTTGCATGACAGAATTATTATTGCCACAGCAAAGATACTTAACGCAAAACTCATTACCCGAGATAGAGAGATCAAGAAGGCAGGTATAGTAGAAGTTGTATGGTAATGAATCGGAAAGACTCTGAATGAGGTGAAATTTTGAATGTAATCGCTTTTGGTGATGACTCACCTCTATCAGATTTGCTCTGCTGGTGACACTATACAAGGTATCACCTGTTTAGTCTTCCTATTTCTTCCGCCGCTTTCAATCCAGATCCTGTCAAAACTGCTACAGTGTCTCCCGAAGGCTTTAATCTCTCCAGAGCTGCCACCACGACTGCAGACGTGGGTTCTATATAAAGCCCCATTCTCACTGCTTTCTTGAGACCTTCTCGAATTTCTTCTTCTGTGACTGTAATGATCTCTCCATATTTCCGAGCAGCTTCTACAATTTCCTTCAGTCTGGGAGGATGTTCCACCAGCAACCCTTCAGCAATGGATTTTCCACCTGATTTTGACTTTTTATGCAATTCAGCATAAACGGGGGAGCACAATTCTGGCTGAACACCCACTAGATGAGGAATTCCATCAATGATGCTAGAGTTTACCAGATGAGTGAACCCTTTGTAAACGCCGTAGTACAGAGAACCAGACCCAACAGGAAGTGCAACAATATCAGGAACATGCCAGTTGAACTGTTCTGCCAACTCGTAAGCCACCGTCTTCATCCCCTCCAGAAAGTAGGGATTCCACTGATGCGATGCATAGAAAATTTTTTCTGCCCTTCTCAAGGCTTCTCTTCTGGTATCTTCTCTGGTCCCTTTGATCTTGTGAATTTTTGCACCAAAAGCAGAAATCTGGAAGAGCTTCCCTAGAGAAGCATAATCTGGCACATATATCTCGGCTAAAATGCCTGCCCTTGCTGCATAGGCTGCTACAGAAGCTCCTGCATTGCCTGAAGAATCTTCCACAATGTGGTTGATCCCCCTTCCTACTAGATCTGACATCATGACTGTAGTCCCCCTGTCCTTGAAAGAACCAGTAGGGAAGAGAAAATCCAGTTTGTAGTAAAATCTCTCGATAGAGACTACAGGTGTCATCCCCTCGTCAAAGGATACTCTGCATTCAGTACCCAAATACTTCTGGTACCGCCAGAGTGAGTGAAGGGGGGCAAGCTCCTCCTTTCGGAAAGGTGTGTCATCCTCCAGTTGAAGAGGACCTCCACACTCACATCTCCAGTGAACACCACAAGATTCTTTTCCGCATCGAGAGCAGATTATCATACATCCACTTCCAGGCCCAATTTCTCCTGGAAGTCTTTATATCTATTCCTTACTGTTACCTCCGTCACCTTGGCAATCTCTGAGACTTCTCTCTGAGTCTTTCTCTGATCATGTTCAATGCTGGCTATGTATAAAGCAGCAGCAGCTGCACCCATGGGTCCTTTTCCTGATGTTAATCCAACGTTCATGGCAAGTCTCAGAATTTCTACCGCTCTCCTTTGAACTTCTGGTGAAACTCCGAGTTCAGAAGCAAACCGAGGAACATAATCCAGTGGATTGGTAGGAGGAAGCCTGATACCCAATTCCCTCATGATGTACCTGTAACTTCTGCCAATCTCTTTCTTTTCCACGCGAGCATACTCGGCCACCTCATCCAAGGTCCTGGGGACTTTACACTTCCTGCAGGAGGCATATAGACATCCTGCAGTCACTCCCTCTATACTCCTCCCCCTGACCAGACCTTCTTCAATAGCGCGTCTGTAAAGGACAGCTGCTGCTTCTCTGATGTTCTTCGGTAACTGCATGTGAGAGGACAATCGATTCAGCTCTGTCAGTGCAAATGCTAAATTGCGGGACATGGCATCTGAAACCCTGATCCTTCTCTGCCATTTCCGCATACGGTAGATCTGCGCTCTCCTGCTGGGATTCAGATCTCTCCCGTGTATGTCTCGGTTTCTCCAGTCAATGTCAGTGGATAGTCCCTTGTCATGGATCATGAAAGTCATGGGGGCGCCAGTACGCTCTCTCTTGTCTCTCTGTTCCGAATCAAAAGCACGCCACTCCGGCCCCATGTCCAGGAGAGTTTCGCTGACAACCAACCCGCAATCAGAACAAATAACCTCCGCTCGGTCGTAGTCGTGAAAGAGGTTTTCACTACCACATTCTGGACATTGATCATTCATGGTTCTCCCTCTTCTGGAAAGGAAATACTCCTTGACCGGTAGGGAATTAGAACACTTATATATATAAGTTTCTCTCAATGGTGCAGAGATGCATACAATATATGACTTCTCTACTATCATGAGCCCTTATCATTTTGTATCTCCTCTTCTGGATGATCGTGGTGATCTGTTTCAATTCCTCGCCAGCCAAGCTGTCCAGAGCGTTCTGCATTTTGTTGTATAATTCAGCCATTTCGTACGAGATGGTGCCATCAGATAGTATGACAAATACGCAGTCAAACAGTAGATGTACCTGTTCTGTTGTATCTTTGTTGTATCTTTCTCTCTTCGACTCGAAATCAGACCGTGATAGGATTAGGAGAGTCTTCGAAAGAGTCTACGTAGATGAAGCTTTCTTTCGGAAAAACAAGGATATTGATTCGTTATTACTGATTATTTTGGTAAGACCTTATGTTTCTTCAGATAAATCAGCAGTGCGCCGCCAATCATACAGAAGCTCACCAAAGCTGCGGACCAGTAATATGCTTTTCCTAATTCGTATTTGCATTTCTGTACCATACTCGCGTTTCCCTGCTGGTAATAGTAATCTCTAGCTCTCGTATAAAACTCTTTGGCTCTTTCAGCATCCCCTCTTTTTTCGTATTT
>CAZFAR010000181.1:0-5572 GCA_964516825.1 uncultured Thermococci archaeon | reverse complement strand
GTATCCGGCAGCAGCACACTACGAGGTGATCTTGTCGTTAATTGAAGCATGTGAAGCTTTTGGCTATCCTTACCACCTTGGCATTGGCGCTTCAACTGATTCTTTCTATTTAGGACAGGCAAGACCAGGATTTAACAACTACTTTCAATCTAGACACGAAAATCTCGTTAATGATCTGCAGAAAGCTTCAGTTCTGAACTTTGAGATGGAAGCATCCTGCATATTCACTGTTTGCTCGTTATATGGATTGAGAGCTGGTGCAGTATGTGCAGTCTTTGCCAACAGAGTGACAGGAGATTTTCACACAACTGGTGAAGAAAAGGCAGGAAGGGCAGCTTCAGAAGCAGTGAAAATACTCAATGAATGGGATGAAATGAAGAAAAAGAAGAGCAAGAAGTGGTTTTATCCCTCATTCACACTAGGAAAATAGAGTATCCAGTTTCCTTTCAATTGGAGACCTGGATAGAGTATCCAATGTTACACGTGTAACATTCTGGGTGATGCTATCTTACTCAATTCTTTTAAGAAGACCATTCTTGGTTTCGTTCTTTTTATCTTCAGATATTTCTGGTCACAACAGATTGAACATCTTTTTATACATCCAGCCGTACCTCTACTATGCGCAATCTAGAAGTAGCACAAATTCTGTACAAGATTGCAGACATTCTCGAACTTCAAGACGTCAAATTCAAGCCCCAAGCATATCGAAGGGCTGCCAGATCTATCGAGTCTCTAGAAGAGGACATTGAGACTGTCAGAGATTTAGAATCAATTCCCGGTATTGGTGAGGCTATTTCAAAGAAGATCAGAGAAATCCTAGAAACCGGAAAGCTTGAATATCTCGAAAAGCTGAAGAAAGAAATACCTGAAGGATTGGAACAGCTCATAGCACTTCCTGAAATTGGACCTAAAACTGCTCAATTCCTCGCCAGCCAGGGTATTACCAGTATTGAAACACTGGAAAAAGCACTGGAAGACCACAAATTACAGAAAATGAAAGGATTCGGACCAAAAACGGAGGAAAATCTGAGAAGGTCCATTCAATTGTACAAGTTCCAAAAGGAAAGAAAATTACTCGGTCATGTTCTCCCTCTGTGCCGCAGATTGGAGAAAATGCTGGCTGCATCCTGCGAAAAGGTCGTTGTAGCTGGATCTGTAAGACGATGGAAGGAAACAGTCGGTGATATCGACATTCTGGTCATCTCTTCTGAACCGGAGAAAGTCATGGAAACCTTTGTGACCCTCCCCTTCGTCCAGGAAGTTCTCTCAAAGGGAAGTACAAGAACGACAGTAATCCTCCAGCAGGGTATACAATCAGATGTACGCGTTCTGCCCAGAGAAAGCTTTGGATCAGCTCTGCAATATTTTACAGGGTCAAAAGAACACAATATCAAATTGAGAGAGGTAGCTCTAAAGAAAGGTTTCAAACTGAGTGAATACGGTCTCTTCGACAGGAAGACTGAAAAAAGAGTGGCTGGAGATTCTGAAGAAGATATCTATGCTAAGCTTGGTCTCTCTTTCATACCTCCAGAATTGCGTGAAAACCAGGGAGAAATAGAAGCTGCCCAGACACATACCCTCCCAACCTTAGTCGAGATGACTGACATTAAGGGGGATTTCCATGTTCATACCGATTGGAGTGATGGATCAGGTTCCATAGAATCCATCGCATCAAGAGCAAAACAGTTGCATTACACCTACCTTGGCATTGCAGATCATTCTCAATCCCTGAAAATAGCTAATGGATTATCTGCAGAGAAATTGTTGGATCAGAATGTATACATAAGAGAATTGAATGATCGCATCGAGGGGATTTCACTGCTTTCTGGTATAGAAAGTGACATTCTTCCTGATGGCTCCCTGGATTATGCTGATTCAGTTCTGGACGAGCTCGATTTTGTCATAGCTTCCATTCATTCCCGGGCCAAATCTCCGAGAGAAGAAATGACACAGCGGGTTGTAAGAGCCATGGAGAACCCCCTCGTTACTATATTGGGACATCCCACAGGGCGGATAATTGGAAGGAGGGACCCATTGAATCTGGATCTGAAAAAGATTTTTGAAACTGCAGTAGAAACCAAAACAGCCCTGGAAATCAACTGCTATCCAGATCGACTGGACTTGAAGGATATCCATGTAAGACATGCAAGAGAATGCGGAGCCGTACTATCCCTTGGAACAGATGCTCATTCTGTCAACGATATGGATTTCATAGAATTGGGGGTGAGAACAGCACGAAGAGGATGGTCAGAACCCAAGAATATATTGAATACATCAGTGACCATCCCCAGAAATCAGTCTCTTTCAGGTTGAATCCACTACTACCTGGATTCTCTTTCTATTCCGTAAGCTTCTTCCATCATGAGGCGTATCATTTCACTCAATGTACGTGCCTGCGTTCGAGGTTCCTGAGGAGGTGGAGTGGGCGCTGCTTCCCTCTTTACAGGCTTCTTCTTCAATCCCAGGTACAAAGCCAGTCCCAAATAGGAAAGTGCTATCACCTTCAGCAAGGTATTCCTATCTTTCAGGAGACTGCTCAAATCAATTTCATCCATTTTCTCACCTAGTAAAGGAGCATCCAGAAATCCAAGTGCTTGCTGGTTAATAAAGGTTTGCCTTCAAATACTCTCAGATCTGTTACACGTGTAACATGGAGGTGAGCTGTATAGGAATGGATTCTGAAAAGGATAATCTACAAATTCATGAACATAGTCTTCAATCTTGGGTCTATTGTCCCAAATCTAATCGAAAAGCAAGGGCTGACAAATAATTAGTCATGCGGGCAAGTACGCCGTGAGCACGTCAGGCCATCTGTCTTTTTGCACTTCCGGTAATCTTTTTAAATCAGAAAAAAGATTCTCCATCAATGCTCTATTTCATCACTTCAAATCGACACAAATACGAGGAAATTCAGAGAATGACTCACCTGCAGATTGAGCAGAAGAGACTGGACTATCCGGAAATTCAAGCAGAAACGCTGGAAGCAGTGGCTGAATTCGGAATTGATTTCTGTTTTTCTGTAGTAAGAGCTCCATGCTTTATAGAAGATTCTGGACTGTTCATTGAGGCCCTTTCCGGATTTCCTGGAGTCTACTCCAGCCATGTCTTCAAAACTATTGGATGTGAGGGTATCCTGGCCCTTTTGCACGAAGTGAGAACTGCCTATTTCAAATCAGTCATAGCCTACAGAACAGGGAATGAGACAAACCTTTTTATTGGTGAAACCAAAGGAGAAATTGCAGAAGCTCGAAAAGGGGAGAAAGGCTTTGGCTTTGATCCCATATTCATTCCAGAAGGCGAGAGCAGAACCTTTGCTCAAATGGATACAGAAGAGAAGAATTTATATTCTCACAGGGGAAAAGCCTTCAGAACCTTTATCAAGCATCTGGAGCAGGTGAAATAATGGCAAGAATGCACTCAAAGAAGAGAGGAAAATCCCGATCAAGACGTCCGCTGCGGACCTCTTCTCCTACATGGTCAGAGTACTCGAGAGAGGAAGTAGCAGACCTGGTTCTGAAGTACAGGAAAGAGGAATACACACCAAGCATGATAGGAATTGTACTCAGAGATCAGCATGGTATCCCTTCGGTCAGACTGGGTACAGGGAAAAAGATCACCAAGATTCTCAGAGAGCAGGGATTGGAACCAAAAATTCCTGAGGACTTAATGAATCTGATGAAGCAGGCAGTGAACCTGAGAAAACATCTGGAGGAAAACCCCAAAGATCTCCATTCAAGGAGAGGTTTGCAGTTGTGTGAATCCAAGATCAGACGACTTGTAAAATACTACAGGGGAAGAAAATTACTACCTTCAGACTGGAGATATGAGCCTGAGAGAGCAGAACTCCTGGTGAGATAGGCTTGGAATTCGCTGAAGCGCTAAGGCATGCCGCTCAAATCCTAAAAGAAGCACAGCCCTTTCAAGTAGTCACCCATGGAGATACAGATGGGGTGGCAGCAGGTGCACTGGCCAAGTCTGTATTTGATTGTGAGATTTATATTCAGAAACGACTGAAATTAAAGGAGGTAGACTGTTCCAGATTCACTCTCTTTCTGGATCTGGGAAGTTCCCAATTGGAAGAGATCAGAAAAGAATTTTCACACTACTTCGTGGTGGACCACCATCCTGGAGGAGCTGAAAAGAATGTGCTGAATCCGTGGATGTATGGCCTTAATGGTACTTCAGTGTTGAGTACTGCAGTCACCTTCTACCTCGTGGTTAAGGGATTGGGTGACCATTATCGGAAGCTGAGCTATCTTGGACTGATAGGTGCCCTTGGTGATAGACAGGCACTGGAAAAGGAAAATGCACCAGTACTGCAGGACGCTCTGGACTCTCAAATCTTAAGGGGAGATGTACTGTTCGATGGATATCCCCTTCAAGAGTTCGTTGATGTCGTGAATGCTTGCTGCAGGAACAGTAAAAAAGAGCTGGCCCTGAAAGTGTGTTTGCTTCAAGACTATGAGGAGGGCAGAAAAGAGCTGGAGAAGTACAAGAGAATCTTCCAGAAAGACTGCGATTACCTCGTCAATAAGTGGGATGCGCTCGAAAGAGAGAATGAAGGAAGAGCTGCCTGTTTCATACATGATGACAGGATTACTCCACAGTATGCAGGAGAACTGGCTACTTTTCTTGCCCAAAAATTTAGAAAAACTGTCATTATCCTGGTGAATGAACCTGACGGCATAAAGATATCAGGAAGATCTGTCCCTCCTTTGATCAGGAAAGGTGTCCATCTGGGAAAGGCATTTGATGGATTTGGCGGTGGGCACGATATTGCGGCAGGAGCCTTTCTGAAGAGTCCAGATGTGATAGAAACCTTTATACAGGTCTGCAATGAAAGGCTTCACCACATGACGACACCTGTTACTGTGACCCTGGACATCCCGGTGAAGGATGCGGAGAAGATAATGAGAGTTCTAGCCATTGATAACAAGGGGTATGAGAACATAGAGATCAAGGTAGAGAAAAACCATATCATCGGGAAGGTAGAAGGAACTCCAGGAACAGTAAAGAATATAACAGATGACATAGTCGCCTGTATTATCTCTGCTTTACAGATGATGGAGGAGGATTAGATGCTGGATGTAAATTTGGTGCGAGAAGAGCCAGAATTGGTCAAACAGTCCATGAGAAGACGAAACATGGATACATTTTTGGTGGATGAGGTTCTAAGATTAGACAGTGAATGGAGAGCAGTCCTGACTGAAGGAAATCAGTCAAGGCATCGCAAGAATGTTCTGGCTGAGGAGATCAAGGAATTGAAAAGGAAAGGAGAAGACATCTCTGAAAAAATAAGAGAGTCAAGAGAGCTTCCCGAAAGAATCAGATTTCTGGAGGAGAGAGAAAGGGAGTTGAGAGAGCAGATCCGTCAGGTGATGCTTCAGATACCCAACATTCTGCACGAATCCGTACCAGACGGTGCAGATGAGACCGAAAATGTAGAGGTCAGACGGTGGGGAAAATTCACAGAACATGATTTCGAGTTGAAGAGTCACGTAGATATCATGGAAGAGCTGGATCTTTTGGATACAGAAAGAGCAGGCAAGGTGGCAGGATCCCGATTCTACTA
>CAZFAR010000180.1:0-5718 GCA_964516825.1 uncultured Thermococci archaeon | reverse complement strand
TCAGAGATATGAAGAAGCTCTACAAGCATTTGATAGGGCTATAGAGATCAATCCTAAGGATGAATGGATATTTATCAAAGCAATAACCTGTCTAGAGATTTCGATTCGCGAATTTGCACAGAAAAACTATGGAAATTCGGTTCATCATTTGAATTCTGCAATGGACTCTTTCCTGAAAGTGTGGGATTTGGCAAAAGAACAAATAAAAGAACAATTGCTTGATTTCTTCAAAAAATTAACAGATCTCAGACAAATCGAAGCAGTAGATATCTCCCTGAAAACAGTAATCGCAAAACAGAAAGAACTCACCGATTTTCTAAAACCAATTTCTGTTGCAGTAGATATCGTCAAGACAGAAGACCTCAAGAGATATTACGACCTCCAGGTAGAAGAAAGAGACATCGTTGTAGACATAGTCAAGAGATTTACAGGATCACAAGAACTTTTCCCGGAAGAGTACAGAAAAAAAGAAATAGATCCTCAAAACCCAAGTAACTAGCACAAGAATCTTCTTTTGCTGCTGGAAGTAAGACTGAAACCCCATTCAAGGTGAGCATCATGGAGAAAAGAGGAACTGAAACGAGCAGATTCGGAGTATCTAAAAGGGAAAGCCACGATTCCACCTTATTCTACACTGGTAGGCTATACGAGGATTTTGAGATTAATGAGAATATACATGAAGTCGCAAACCCTATCAGAGATGATATTCTGGACACAGTACTATTACGGGACAGCAGGAACATGAGCAATATTCCAGACTCAAGTGTTCATCTGATGGTCACCTCACCTCCCTACAATGTTTCCAAAGAATACGACCAGGATCTCTCAATGCAGGAATACACCCAATTATTAAGAGACGTCTTTTCAGAGACAAAAAGAACCCTGATATCTGGGGGTCGGGCCTGCATAAACATCGCAAATGTTGGAAGAAAACCATACATCCCCTACCACAGCCTTGTCATCAATTTAATGCTGGAAATCGGGTTCCTCATGAGAGGGGAGATCATCTGGAACAAGAATGCAAGCGCAGGAACTTCTACCGCATGGGGAAGCTGGCAGTCAGCCTCAAACCCCACCTTGAGAGATGTTCACGAATACATATTAATCTTTTCCAAGGACAAATTCAGCAGGGAAAAAGGGAAGAAAAAGAATACTATAAAAAAAGATGAATTCCTCGAGTATACGAAGAGTATATGGGAATTTCCGGCTGAGAGTGCCAGAAGAGTTGGTCATCCTGCTCCCTTTCCTGTTGAATTGCCATATAGATGCATTCAGCTTTACACTTTCGAGAATGAGATTGTACTGGATCCCTTCTGTGGTATCGGCACCACCTGTATTGCAGCATTAAGAGCGCGTAGACAATTCATCGGAATTGATAACTGCCCCGAATATATTGAAAAGGCCAAGAAACGAATTAGATCATTCTTGAGTCAGAGAAAAATGAGTGAATATTTCTGATTTCTTCAGAAAATCTCACAGATCAACAAGTATTAAATCCGACGGAATATTCTGCACAAGTTTTTTTACACGTGTAACAAAGGTTGAGAGCAAATTTGTTCCAGTGAATTGACAATATACTCATCATGAGAAGGAGAAGGAAAGGTAGTCCTGACTTCGTCAATCCCTTCGTAGGGGAGGTGCACTGGCCGCGATCCTTTTGATTGAGTATATGTTAGCCTGACTCTACCAAAACGGTTCTCTATGGAGTTGGTAAGATTCGCTTTCTGCCAGCGCACGCTCCATGTTGATATCACATTCTACTAATAAAAAGCTATCGGTTCAAATCTGTTCTCGCCTCCCTTTACTCCTACTACAAGAAGACCTGTGTCAACTAAAAGGTAACAAATGCTTTAAAAGCTTCAATTGCTTCCTGCTCACATAAGGCAACTTTTAAATAACCTGTCCCGCACCTGCTTTTATGAAAAAACTCTATTTTGCTTCTGCACGCACTCCTGAAATCAGCTATGATGTGTCCCTCGTAGCCAAATTAGAAGAAATTCTGGAGCGTGCCAATCTCTCAAACTACATTCAAGAAAATGATTACGTGGCAATAAAGACTCATTTTGGAGCCAGAGGAGGACACAGAATTGTACGACCAATTTTCTTGAGAAAAATTGCAGATGCAGTAAAGAAAGTGGGAGGAAACCCCTTTGTCACCGATACAGTAAGACCCAAAGGGCTGGACTATCTGGAAATAGCAAACATGCAGGGGATCAACCATCTCTCTGTGGGATGCCCCGTTGTCCTTGCAGACGGCCTCAGAGGAAAAAACTACGTAAGGGTCTACGCAGGAGAATCCATTGGCGACATTGGCATAGCGTCTGAAATCTACGATGCTGAAAGCATGATCGTTGTAACCCACTGCAAGGGGCACATCCAGTCAGGATTTGGAGGAGCTTTAAAGAATCTGGGAATGGGAGCTGTATCTGCCAGAAACAGAGAAAATACTGCAGAACGAGGGAAAATCCATGCAGTATCCAGAGTCAGGGTCATCCACCTCGGTGAAACCTGCATCTTGTGCGGTAAATGCGCTGAAGCATGCGATCATGGCGCCATAACGTTGGAACCTGAATTTACACTTGATGATAAGAAATGTGTGAAATGCGGTCGATGCATTGAAGTCTGTGAGAACGAGGCGCTGGAAATGGAGAGAGATGAAGAAATGTTCCAGAGAGCACTGGCAGAAGCTGCCCGGGCTGCTGTATCTACCTTTGAAAAGGGAAAGATCTTTTATGTATCATTCTTGACTGAAATCATGCCTCATTGCGACTGCCATCCTCATTCAGATGTTCCAATAATAAATGATCAGGGCATACTGGCAGGTGATGATCCTGTAGCAATCGATAAATGTGCCCTAGACATTATTGAGAGCAAGAAGCCGCTTCCTGATTCTGCAGCTGAGGGATTTGCAGGAGGAAAGGGACTCCTCGAGAAAGTTACAGAAAGAAATCCGTACGTCCATGTAATGGCAGCAGCAGAGTTGGGCCTTGGAGAATTAGAGTATGAACTGGAGATTATTGAGAGAAAAAAGAAGATCTGAAACATGAAACAAGGATTAGGAATTCTTTTTGCGTCTGAAATAGAACGCAAGAAAGAATCCCGCAATCACGAGAAACACACTATTACCAGCTTCTTCTGCTTCACCTTCTATCCAGCCTCTGTGGGTCTGGAAGTCCACATACAACTTACCTCTCTGAAATTCTCTCGTGTACCAGATGCCTTCAGTCGAATACGGACCTAAAGGTAATCCAAGATCGTAAGGAACGTCCAGAATGGCCACCCCATCATAGAAATTGCCTGACGAGTAGTAGAATCCTGAAAACCCGAATATCCTTGATGCACAGTAGCAGTACATGAGCCTGTCTCTATCTTCTTCACGTCCGTAATCCAATCCCAGTACTTCAAGATGATAGGATCTGGCGAAAAGAAGCGCATTTAAAGGATCGAAGTCATCAGAGTACTGATTAACTGTCATTGACCAGGCTCCCTCAAATAGGACATAGTCTGCCTCGTATGGGATCAGATCAAGTTCACCACTTTCAACCCAGTCCATCAAGCCCCATAGATTGCCGATTATGACCTGTCCGCGGGAGTAGTGAACATGGTCTACTAGCTCCTGGACATCTTTTAAAAACTGCGCACTGTACACTCGCCCTCCCTGCCTTGGTCCAATGCAATCGAGGTAGATGCCATCTGCATATCTCATGAAGATGCTGATTTCCCTTTTCTTGAACTGCAGCCAGGTTTCCCTGTCTGTTCTGGAATAATACAATCCCCCTAGGTCGTTTTCGCATCCAATATCCTGACGCAGAAATATCTGCACTCCTTCGTTTCGCATCTCCTGCATCAATATCAAGAATGCTGGATCTTTCAGGTTCCTGTAGTCATTTCCAGGATCACCCGGATTAAGAATCATCAGATCGAAGTGAGACCAGTCCACGTTTCGTATTCCCTTCTCGCTGGCGGTACCATAATAAATACCATACCTTAAGAATTCCTCCTGAGCAGGCACACAGGAAACCCAGGAACTGAGGGGGATGACTAAGATGATACACATCTTCTTCATGATGATTTTTTTTCTTTTTCAGAATATAAGGGTTTCCAGTTCTTCTCAGGTGCGGTGTTGCACGTGTAACAGTCTTGTTCTGTATAGCTCCCGAGCCAATTGTTGCCAGGACATGAAAAATCCTCTAGGGAATGTGAGAAATTCCCTCAAGACCTTGAATCAATTGCTACAGTGCATGAAGAATCTGCAGAACCTGAACAAATTACTGAGAGATGTGCAGAGGCTGGAATTGAGCAAGCTGACAGAAAAAATGTTACACGTGTAACAGAACCTGGAGTGCCTGTATCCCCGGTCTATGAACGAATCGGAAGACCCAAGTACATTCATGAACTGCCTGATTTTAGCAAAGTCTCTGAAAAATCAGATCCCTGTAAATCAGATCCATTAATCAAGATCCCCTACAACAAGGTCTCTAATCTTACAGGCATTTGCAAACAGCATAACTCGTCTCGAGGACATTGCTCAATTCTCAGATGTAGATCCATCTGCTGCGCACTATCATCTGAGAAATTTGATCAGAGAAGGTAGAGTGATCAAAATATCCTGGGGAAAGTATGCATTCTTAAATGAACAGCTATTGAAGAGTGATGGTAATCTTTTGAAAAATAGCGACCAGTTTCTTGAAAATCCTTTGAAAAATTTCAGCCAATCACATGAAGGGAATGCAGGATCTTTAGAGCTACAGTCAGTAGAGAGGAATATTCTCGTAGATATATTATCCAAGGACAACAAGTTCCAGGTACGCAGCCAAAAAATATACCCAGAAATTAGAAAAAAGTAGTTGATCAGGACAAAGAGGAAAGGAAAGAAATAGTATTTGTACCAATAGATGTAACAATCGGTGCAATAAAAGAGAAATACTAGAGAAGAATACTACCGGACCATTCTTATCCAGAATCTGCCGCACTTCCACAAGAGAAATTCAATGTCAGACAAGAAAGCCAATAGATAAGTTTATAAATAAGAGAAGAATAAGAAGAAAGAGAAATCAAGAAAAATAGCAAGGAGGTATGGAGATGCCCATATTGAAAGGAGACGAAAGGATTCTTCTTCAGGACGCTGCAAGCTTTGGTCGGCTAGGCAAGGGGACTCTGATGTTGACCTCAAGGAGATTAATCTTCGAGAGACAAACGGGGTTCATATCGAAGTCTACAGAAACTCTTTTGGATCTTCCTCTTGGAGACATTCAAAATGTGAAAGTCGAAGGACTTATAGGGAAACAGCTTGTTGTTGAAGCACAACTTCTGAACGTGACATCTGCAATAAGATCTGCGCTGAACTGTCAACCTGGAATGGTAGTAAAATTGGGGTTTTCAGTCAGTAATCCTCAGGGATGGGATGTACAGATAAGAGGGGCAGCTCAAAACGTCTGATTATGTAAGACATGAATACAGAGGACAACATAGACAAGGAGATCTCTCTCAGCCAGATAAAAGCTCACTTGAAAAGAAGATAGCCGTAAATGAAATTTCACATTCGTGTGTAACGTAACATGAATGATTCTGTTAACCAAGAAGGGGGTATTACTCCAGGATTCAGCAATAGAAGTTCCCATTTTTGTTACGTGAAGCTTTTAGCACTTTTTGTTGGTCCCCATTTGCCAGCTCTCTGAAAAAATTTATTCACTCTCGTTCTAATTAATATCCTCTCAT
>CAZFAR010000179.1:0-5746 GCA_964516825.1 uncultured Thermococci archaeon | reverse complement strand
AGAGCAACGAGGCCTTACATTTATTAGAGCTGATGAGACATGTAATATATGGAGTTTCCAGACAAACCTGGTGTCTACCTCATGAAAAATGACAAAGAAATCCTCTACATAGGAAAAGCGAAATCACTGAGACACAGACTAACTTCTTATTCCCAGAAGAATCTGGATGGCAAAATAGAGGAAATTGTGCGACACACCACAGCAATTGAATTCATTGTGTGTGAAAATGAAGTGGATGCCCTGCTTGTGGAAGCTGACCTCATCAAAGAACACAAACCAAGGTTTAACATCAGGTTAAAAGATGATACCCAATACCCGTATCTGAAGATTACGAACGAGAATTACCCCCGCATTTTAGTGACACGGGATATCAGTAATGGCAGAGCTTTTGGACCCTTCCAGAGTGCCAAAGCGTTGAGAAAGACTGTAAAATTCATGCGGAAGTTGTTCCCCTTACGTTCCTGCAGTGTTCTAAAGAAAAGGGAATGTCTTGAATTTCATATTGGATTGTGTCCTGCCCCCTGTACAGGTAAAATAACAGAAGAAGAGTATGCACGAAATGTGAGTCGTCTCATAAAGTTCCTGGAAGGAAAAATTGATGAATTGATCTCTGAATTAACTTTAGAGATGCAGGAAGCCTCAGATTCACTGGATTTTGAGAAAGCTGCCCTAATCAGAGATAGAATTTCTGCATTGGAGAAGAGTAGACTAACCCAGTACGTGCATCATCCCTCCTTAAGAGATCTGGATGTGATAGCAGTAGCAGGCGAGAAGAAGAGATGTTTCACTGTCATGGTCATGAGAAGAGGGAGAATCATAGGGAAGCACCAGTATGTTCTGGAATCAGATTCAGAAGAGTTTCTGTCGGAATTCTATGCAGATAGACTGATTCCCGATGAAATTGTTCTTAGAGAAAAGCTGGACCAAGTTTTCAAGGAATTCCTAACAAGAAAGAAGGGTAAGAAAGTGAGGATAACAACTCCCAAGAAAGGGAAAAGGAGAAAATTGCTGGAAATGACAGAAAAAGATGCAGAAATCCATCTAAAATACGTGTACGGCCAGCTTGAATTGCTGCGGGATGAACTGGGGTTATCGAAGATTCCTCTGCGGATTGAAGGGTATGATGTATCCAATATAATGGGAGAAGAAGCTACTGCCTCTCAAGTGTGTTTTATCAACGGAAAACCATCCAGAAAAGACTACAGGCACTACAGAGTACAGACGAAGGGTATTGATGACTACGCTATGATTGAGGAGGTGCTGCGCAGACGATTTACTCACAGGGAGATAGTTCCTGATCTGATTCTGATCGACGGAGGGAAGGGGCACCTGAATGTGGCTTCAAGGACGCTGGATATTCTGGGGTTACCAATACCGATTGTTGCTCTTGCCAAGAAGGAGGAAGAAGTATTCTCTCGTGAACTGGGGAAGGTTTCTGACATCTCTAAACGATTGCTTATACAGGTGAGAGATGAGGCCCATCGGTTCGCCATACAGTACCACAAGAAACTGAGACAGAAGAAATTGAAGAAGTCTGAACTGGATGAAATTGAAGGCATTGGAGAAAAGAGAAAAAGAATTTTGGTGAAGCATTTTGGTTCGATCGAAAAGGTGAGAAAGGCCTCTCTCAATGAGTTGGAGAGAGTTTTGAAGAATAAGAGTGTTGCAGAAAGAGTTTATTACCGTTTCAGAACTGACTAACAGGTTTACTGCAGTTGAGAGGGTGCATTCATTTGTACGATTGAGGGCTCTCCAGAAAACTGGTCTAACATTCAGTGCTATAGAATATTTTGTTACACGTGTAACATCAGATATTCTGCGATGAAAATACTTATAATAGCTCAAGGAGTCTCTTGTTCATGAATGCAAGGACGCTCAGGAAAACCCTGGATGACTATGGATTTGAGACTGAACGTGTGCTGGATTGTCTCCTGGACGTTTTTATCAAACAGAATGTCTCTGATCAGGGTGTTCTTGCAGAAGATGTTCCCCAGTTTACAGGAGTGCTCCAGAGCTACCGCTTATTGAAGAAGAGTTCATGGAATACTCTTTCACTGTTCAAATGTACTCCAAGGGGGGAGAAAGTTGCACAAGAATTGCTTGAAGAGAAGATACCTTCTGTCTTTGCACAGTTCAAACAGCAGAACCTGGAAGGGTCTTATCTGATCCTGAAGTATCTGATGCACACGGCGAATCAAGGAAAGAATAGACCATCCCGAAATCCTGAACTGAAGCTTCTGTCCTCCCTTTCTATAGTGCAGGAGTTCCAATCTTCAGTGAGTTCTATCCTCAAGGAGTATAAATTATTTAGAACATCTCGTAGAGTCACAGGAAGAGTTAATGAACAGGTCATGGTGACCGTACCTGATCTCTACGATTATTTTGAGTCATACTATGCTGGAGAAGGCAGAATCCAATCTTTTGAACAGCTCTTACAGATCACTTCGAAAAAGCTGAATCTGTTCCGTTTGCTCTATTTTTATGAACCGAAGGCGGAAAAAGTCTATCTGCGAAAAATTAAGGAATACAACTTCTCTTTGCAAGATATATGCGATATTTTGGATGTGATGAAAAAACGGAATGTAATTGAACACTCTTCTAATTCTGTCCTGTTCAAAATAAGAGATAGAGAGGCTTACAAAAAGTTTCTGAAGGAGCATGTACTGTCACAGATTCTGGACGAATTTTCACACAAGCTGCAACAGCCTGTCCATACGAATCCTGAAGCATATGCTGTCCTGGCTGCATTTGAGGAGAGGTTCAGAACGTTTCTGGAAGAGAAGCTGCAGAGTGCTCAGGAAGTGTGGGAAGAGCGAATTCCTGAAGATGTCCTGAATCGATTGAGAGAAAGGCAGGATGATGCCAGGATAAGAAGAAAAACTGTGTATCCCTTACTGCATTATATTGACTTTCCCAATTATCTTTCTATTATACTGCACAGAACCGACACGTTTAATAACTGGGAGATTTTCGAACCATATTTTGTGAGTATAGGATGGATCAAGGGGCGTCTCATCGAAATGAATGAGATCAGAAATGATCTGGCACATCCGAAACCTTTGGAACCTTTACAGTATAGGAAGCTGCAGTTGTACATTGATGAGATACGTGAGCGTATCAGAGAGTGAAGGGATGATAGTTTTCGTCGTTGACTGAATGTTACCTGCGAGATGGTTTTCACAGCTTTCAACAAGTACTGCACATTGAATCTTTCCAAGGGCTGGAGTGTGCCCCTCATAGTACACAATGTTTAAATACTTTCTTTCTCAAGAAGGAGTATGCCCCGGTGGCTTAGCCTGGTATAGCGTCCGCTTGGTAAGCGGGAGGTCGCGGGTTCAGATCCCGCCCGGGGCTTGAGTCACTTTGTTCAAATCTCAACCCTCTGTGAATTGGCGATGATACAGTTTATGAAATCTGAAGAGTTGATGAAGAGAGTGGAGATCAGTCATGAGAATTATAACATCTAACCATCCAACTAACCATCTAACATAAGGCTTATATATAATCATGAGAAGACAACTCAATATGAGAGTGAAAACTGGCATTGAAGAGCTGGACAAGAAAATAGGGGGAGGATTCTACAGAGGTTCTACAATCGTAGTTTCCGGTCCTCCTGCTGTAGGGAAGACAATTCTAGGATTGCAGTTCCTGTTCAATGGTGCGAAGAAATATGGAGAAAGAGGAGCATACATCACTCTTTCTGAGCCTGTGGCAAAAACAGTTACCTTCTGCGAAAAAATGAATTTCTATTCTCATGATCTCATAGAAGATGGTATGATCACGTTCATGGATTCAGGACCCTTGATGATGCGGCATAAGATCGATATTCGCTCTGTTCTGCATGAGATTGGATTGCTGATGGAGAAAACGTCAGCAGAACGCATTGTCATAGATCCTATCACGATCATCTCCTTTGCAGTAAGAGATGTTTATGAGAGCCGGATTGCCATCCTGAGAATGGCAGGGGTCATCTCCTCCGTCAATTCCACATCCATACTCATATCTGAGGCCAATGAAATGACAGGGATCCCGTTCTTTCCGATTGAAGAGTTTGTGGCAGATGCTGTCGTGCGCATGGCTGTTGATCATGGTGATACAGAAAAGGAATTTGGGAGAACCCTGCAGATTCGAAAGATGAGAGGTTCTGTCCATGATAGGAAGTGGATCAAGTACAGCATAACAGAGGATGGCATCGTAGGTATCGGAGCCGACGTCGTTGAAGTACTATCCAGGAGGTGATGTTATGGGTACAATTCCCCAGAAATGGAGTGGCCAGAGATTCGTTCTGAGAAAAGTCTTTGATTCAGATGCGCTGGCAGCACGAGATGGTTATTCCGCAAATGAAGGGGAGTACGTACTGGGGGACGAGCATATACCGAGAAAGAAGGATCATTTCTTAATCAATGTCACTACCAGGACTCTACAGAGAGGATGGGTTCGCATTCAGGTGAAGATTCCTGTCATCTATGGAGAACCCTGGAAAGAAGATCTGAAGGGAGAAATTGAGAAAGAACTGCAGTCCAATCACGACCTGGTCGGCGTCTTCTTGAGCGATTTTGGCTCATGGGACAGACGGTTTGAGCTCTCCTGGGAGGATTAGAATGGTTTCAGAAGATTTCGAGCATGCTATAAAAGAGTTCAGAAGAAGAGAAGCAGCCTTTATCATTGTGAAGAACAGAGAAGTAGTTTCTGAATCAATAGAAAAGGGTGTGGCACCATTCTTTTTCGCAGTCAGCTCCTTGAACGTGAAGGGAGCAAGTCTTGCAGACAAGATCGTGGGAAAAGCAGTGGCTTTCCTCTGTGTTCATGCAGGGATTGCATCAGTCTATGCACAAGTGATGAGCAATCCTGCACTAGAAGTGTTGAGAACTAATGCTATCTACGCTGAAGCTGATGCAATGGTGCCCATGATTCTGAACAGGAAGAAGGATGGCCAGTGCCCTATTGAAAAAATAGTTGATACCTGTACTACAGCAGAAGAAGCTTTCGCGGTGCTGAAAAGAAAATTCGAGGGATTGCATGCGATGTGAAAATTGTGGAAGGGAAATCGACAACATGTGGGGATTCTGTCCCTACTGTGGATCTTTTTCAGGTAGATTAGAGGATAGTTTCATGAATATTGCCCGAATGTTTGGGGGGAGGGCTGTAGTGAAACAGGAAGGTGATTCCTACATTGTGATACTGGAATTCCAGGGCGTAAGGCATGCTTTCAGAATTACTCCTATTGATGTGGAGAAGGTAGCTCCTTCATTTTCCTCGCTTGCACCAACACATCAACCTGCACATGAACCTGGACCAGAGCCTGTATCCATATCTCGAAAGGAGAGAGCGTTTGAAAAAACAGAAGAGCCCAAGACAGAGGTCAACTATGTACAGGACAGGATGTATATCAAAGTGAACTGTCCGGGAGTGGCTCAGGAAGATATTGAAATCGATGAACTTGAAAGCTCTATTGAGATTCGGGCCTACAGGGATAAGATCCGTTATTTCAAGCTCGTACCTATTCCTGAAGGTTATCATGTAGCGAGTAGAGAATTTCTGCCTGGAGAAGTGATAATTATTCTCAGAAAGAAATGAATGGATTGGCAAATGATTGCAGAAGAGTCTGTGAGAAAAAGATGGTTAAGATTCTGCGAGTTTTCCGTGTTACACGTGTAACATTGATGAATCTTCAGAAGCACATTCTCAAAATCTGAATCACTGTTTTTTACCTGAAGCCACGAATATACTAATTCGGGCATATTCT
>CAZFAR010000178.1:2717-5827 GCA_964516825.1 uncultured Thermococci archaeon | reverse complement strand
TAGGTACGTACTGAGAGCAACCAATCGTGCAAGCAATTATTTGAGCTAAGAGTACTGACAAAGCTGGCATTTGTATGTTAGTTTCAACTACAATCTGTATTTTTTCTTCATCTCTTTCCATGATTCTTCCCTTATTTTTTCTAATTCAGACAGATCTTCTTCAGTTAATGAAAACTCCTCTTTGCACTTCTCAAATAGGGCCCATTTCATTTCTTCTTCCTTTATCAGCTCATCAATTTTCCTTTTAATAGATGGCAGCGGTATTTCTTCTGGCACTTTTATTGTTATTTCACTCATTCTGATCACTTGAGAATACTACACCCTCCCTCTATTAAAACCCTTCTCTAAGGAATGACAGAAAAAAATGAGAGAAACATTGCTGATTCAAAATCCTTAAAAGGAAGTCACCCCAAATACACTCAACCCAGGCGACTACATCACAGTAGTATCTGTCGTGAACTTGCAGAAAGAAATGAAAAAAGAGGGATAATATGGCTGTCCGTTACCATGTATCACTTGCATATGAAGATGGTGAACTTGCTGTAACCCGTACATTCGGTGAAGATACAGACAGAAACAGTATTCCAATGGATGAAATTTTCCCTTTACAGAAGAGATGCCAGCACTTCGACTGGAGTCGATCTGACACGTTATCCCAGCAAATTGGTTCAGCCCTCTTTAAAATTCTAAATGGTAACAACCTCCTCGTAAAAGCTTTGAGAGTTGCAGAGCTCCAGGGTGAACCCTTACAGCTCTTCATGGAAGAAAAGAAAACAAAGGATATACGTGATCTGCCCCTTAAATTGTTGTATGATCTGCCCTTTGAATTACTGTATGATTCTGAATTTCTGGTTCCTTCAAAAATTCACCTCATATGGCATGTTTCTGATTATGGATCGGAAAAAAAGGTTGAGCCTCAGAATCGTCCCTTGAAGGTTCTGTTCATGGCGTGCTCACCTCACGATGTGTCTCCAGTCCTGGACTTTGAGAAAGAGGAAGAAACTATTCTCGATATCACCAAGAATCTCTCTGTAGAAATTGATGTAGAAGACACTGGCTCCCTCAAAGGGTTGACTGAATGTCTTGAACAAAATGAGTACGATGTCATTCATCTGTCTGGCCATGCCAACATCGAGGAAGGAACCCCCTATTTCTGCATGGAAGATGAAGAAGGGTTCCTCGTCAAGGTGAACCCCTCTGAGTTGCAGGATGCACTCGATGAGAGTTTGAAGCGGCCGAGATTAGTCTTCTTATCTGGGTGCAGGACAGGACAAACTCCAGCTGCTACTGTCTCTTTCGCTCATTATCTGGTGGCTGAGCACAGTCCTACCGTCGCGGGATGGGGATTGCCAGTATCAGATCGTGGTGCCAGAATAGCTTCAACCAGATTGTATCGTGAATTGAGCAGGGGCAAATCTGTACTGGATGCAGTGATTTCTGCTCGTCAGTTACTGTACAAGAAAAGAGTTTCTGACTGGTCTCTACTCCGTCTGTTCTCAGACGGCACCCCTTTGGATATTCCTCTGGTGGAAAAGGGACAGAAAAAAAGAGTGAAAGCGCGAGAAATTCAATATGCATTTCTCAAGAACAGTCAGGTAAAGGTCCTCAAGAAAGGGTTCATTGGGAGGAGAAGGCAGATCCAGAGAGGGATCAAAAGTTTGAAGAAAGATGAGGACAAGGTGGGGCTGTTACTGCATGGAACTGGTGGTCTTGGAAAGAGCTGTCTCGCAGGAAAGCTCTGTGAGCGATTTAAAGATCATGCTCTCATTGTTGTTCACGGGAAGCTGAATGATTTCACCTTTCTGAGAGCTGCAGAGAATGCTTTTCTGCAGAAAGATGATGAAAGAGGACTGCAGGTACTGAGGGAAAAGGGAGAAATGCCTGAAAAGATCAGGAGGTTGTGTTTATCTGCATTTCAAAAAGGAAACTATCTCATTCTTCTGGATGATTTTGAAAAGAATCTTGAAGGATACAAGAAGGGTGCTCCAGAAGTTTCTGGTGAAGCTGCACCTATTCTGGGAGCGTTATTACAGAATCTGCACTTTTCAGTCAAGGAGACTCAGATGATCATTACGAGCAGGTATACGTTTCCTTTCACAGATGGGAAAGATTTAGTGAAGCAGAATCTGGAATTGATTGGATTGACCAGTTTCAGGGGCGCTGATGAGAGGAAGAAGGTTTCTGAACTTCTGCACATCAAAAAATATCCGAACCCAGAAACTCGAAGGAAGTTGATTAGAGCGGGACATGGAAATCCCAGATTGATGGAGATTCTGAATGGTCTGGTAATGGCAGAAAAGGTCGTGGATGAGAGCTTGCTGGAGAAAGTCAAGGGGA
Source organism: uncultured Thermococci archaeon (assembly GCA_964516825.1). Lineage (GTDB taxonomy): Archaea > Methanobacteriota_B > Thermococci > Methanofastidiosales > SZ-28-30 > SZ-28-30. The sequence goes on along the minus strand of CAZFAR010000178.1, from coordinate 3,490 downwards.
AACAAGAGGAATTTATTCAGGAATTAGTTCTGAAAGAGATAGTGAAGAATCAGTCACAGAATTTCCGGAAAGCTTTACAGCATCTATCTGTGTACAGGCTACCAGTGTCAAGAGAAGGAATTGAGAAAGTCTGTGAGGGGATCAAGGATTGGGAATCATCTATTGATTCAGGAGTTCAGTTGAGTCTCATAGAAGAGGGGAAAGATAGGATGACCTACTACTGGGTGACTCCTTTGCTGCGAGAAGGGATATTTGAGAATCTTTCAGGCAATGAAAAGAAAAGATGTCATGAAGCTGCTGTTAGCTATTATCAGGGGGTCGTGTCTTATGATGGGTATCAGCCAGCATATGCTTTTGAGCTGATCGATCATGCAGTGCTGTGTGGAATGGATGAGGCTGCTGTTGAGGAGGGAAGTAGGTTGTTGTCCTACCTGAGGTATGCTCTTCTGTATGGAGAGGCTTTGGATGAAGGAAGGTATATTCTCTCCCATGTATCGAGAATTGGAAGAAAAGAGAAATTCTCTTTGTTCTTGAATGAATTTGGCAGTGTATTTTATGATGTGGGAGATCCAAGGAGAGCTATTGAGTGTTTTGAAAAAGCATTGGACATTGATAGAGAGGTCTATGGAGAGAGGCATCCTAGTGTGGCAAGAGACCTCAACAATCTGGGTGGAGCCTGGAACTCTCTTGGAGAACCAAAGAAAGCTATAGAATACTATGAAAAAGCATTGGACATTGATAGAGAGGTCTATGGAGAGAGGCATCCTAGTGTG
>CAZFAR010000178.1:0-2617 GCA_964516825.1 uncultured Thermococci archaeon | reverse complement strand
GCAACAATGCTCAACAATCTGGGTTTAGCCTGGGACTCTCTTGGAGAACCAAAGAAAGCTATAGAATATGTCCAAAAGGCACACAGATTATTCCAGGAGATATACGGAGACCAGCATCCTCATACCAGAACCCTTAAAGAATCACTTGAATTCCTGAAGGACAAGAATAACTGAATAACTGTTATGAATCAGAATCTACTAAAACTACATATGACCTAAATTGGCATCACATAATTACAGCAACCTTTCTACATCAAATACTATCCTTCCATCCTTTTTGTGATCCTGTTCGAATGTTACACGTGTAACAAGCAGCCCGTCTTCCCAGAAGAAAACCAAAGATACTTATAAATCCAACTACCTACAAAAAGTATTGCTACATCAGAACTAATTCGTGAAAAGCGGAAGTGACAAAATGAATGAGAAAAAAGTAGTAAAAGGAAATAGTCAGGAAAAAATCTTGAAAAGATATATAAAGACCTTTGCATGCTTTTCCCTAGCTCTATTCTTGATTTCAGGATGCGCTGAAAAAGGTCCAGAAAGTGCAGTAGAAGATTCTTCTGGTAACCAAACAGTACCTGAGAGCAGTGCACCACCCTCAACTGAAACAGCTGAGAACAATATATCACTACCGGTAAATGTGACCATCACCGTCATCTACGATAACAGACCATACAACCCTGAATTAACGCCAGAATGGGGATTTTCCTGCCTCATTGAAGGATATGAGAAAACAATTCTCTTTGATACAGGTGGAAACGGTACAATCTTATCGGCAAACATGCAGAAACTGGGTATTGACCCTGAAGGAATTGATGTAATAGTCCTCTCCCACATCCATGGAGATCATGTAGACGGATTACCTTCGGTTTTGAGACAGAATAATAATGTCACAGTCTATGTGCCGCAATCCTTCCCATTCTCCTTAAAAGAGGATGTCAGAAAGTACGGGGCAGAAGTCGTGGAAGTTTCGCAGTCAATTGAAATCTGTGAACATGTGTATTCAGCTGGTGAAATTCAGGGTCCTGTGAACGAGCAGTCTTTGATTCTGAGAACGGATAAAGGGTTGGTCATCATAACAGGATGTGCCCACCCTGGTGTTGTCAGGATAGTGCGTAAGGCAAAAGACCTCTTTCAGGATGATATTCTTCTGGTCATGGGCGGATTCCACCTCGATGGGTTCAGCATGTCTGATATAGAAGGAATTATCTCCGATTTCAGAGCGTTAGGGGTCTTGTATGCTGGCCCCTGCCACTGTTCAGGGTCGACAGCTATGGCACTGTTCAAAGAGGAATATGGAGAGAAGTACATAGAAATAGGTGTAGGAACAATCATACATGTAAAGGATCTGGTGTGACAGAGTGGTTTCTGGGATTGAGTGACACAATGGAATTAGGAGTGAAAAGGACAATTGTACCTTACGAATCAGTGGTTAGATGTTAGATGGATAACATTTAAATATGACAGCTGCATACTTCTGTGTGATGAACACGAAGATTTCAAGGATAATAAAGATCGAGATTACTCCACCTATTGACAGTGGAAAACGTCCATCTGAAGTATTTCGCGAGATTTCTAAAGAATACGGTCGGAAGTTGGATATGAAAGAAATAAAGAAAGAGCTCGAAGAAAGATTCTAAGTGATTCTATGTACATGGATAGTAACATATTTGTCTTTGCGGCTTTGGACACTGACGAAAGGGGAGAAAATGCAAGAAAGATTATAGAACTTGCAGAAGACGGTAAGATCGTCATGTTTATTTCGCCCCTAGTTTTTGATGAAGTTCTTCAGGTGGTCCAAAAGCTCGCAAATAAGAAAGTATCTGAATACATAGGGAGGAGCCTTCTTTCATTGTCATCAAGTTGGCTTGATGTTACATATAATGCATCCACTTATGCTTTCGAATACTACAGCACTGGGTTGGCTCCCAGAGATGCAATGCATGCAGGCATAATGAAGGATTATGGCATTACTGTAATAATCTCCGAAGATTCAGACTTTGATAGCGCTCCCTGTATTAAACGAAAGACTCTAGAGGAAGTCCTGGATGAGTACTTGAACAATGAGAGTCATTAGTATTGCTGTCAAGTAGATCCAAAAGCACGCATGGTACAGGTAATCTGTCTTTCAAAAACATTCCATTTCCTAAGCAAATTCCTTCATTCTTCAATTTACCAGTTCCTCTATCTCAAATTCTTCCTCCCTCATTTTTCCTGTGCACTACCGCAAGTTTTATAAGCAGTGGATAAATAATGAAACAGATGCATATTACGTAAACTATGCAAAAACCGAAATTACAGAAAATGAGGTATATCCATGAACCAGGAAAGTCGTCACGCTGATGACATCTTTAAGGACTTCAGGGTTCAGAGTGTCTCTGAATTCTTCAGGAAAAATGCAGCCATGCTGGGCTACACTGGAAAAATACGTTCGTTAACTACCTTGATCCATGAAGGAGTAACTAATGCTTTGGATGCGTGTGAAGATGCCAGAATACTACCTGACATCAGAGTGGAAATAGAAGAATTGGGGACAGAGTACTACCGGATTTCTGTCGAAGACAATGCGTCTGGCATTCCCTTGACCTTCATCCCTGAAGTATTCGGAAGGATGCTG
>CAZFAR010000177.1:0-5835 GCA_964516825.1 uncultured Thermococci archaeon | reverse complement strand
ATGTGAGAAAATCACTGCTGTTACACGTGTAACAGTTTACTCCTGTCTCTGTACTCTGATCATGAGAGGTACTTTGTGGCCAGTTTATACAGAAACGCTGTCTTGACCTCCATGCTCTTTGCATCTATCCGCTCATTGGAGCCATGCACTGTCTTCAGCAATTCAGTGGGAAATTCTTTTGAGAGCAAAGAGACGCCGTAGGACTCAATTCCTATCTTCCTCAGGTAGTAGGAATCAGTAGCTCCTGATAGAACGTAGGGGGCACATTCGACATCCTTAAGAACATCTTTTGCTGTATCTTCTATGAGTTCATAATATATATTATCTGCAGGTGAGAAATTGGCAGGATGGTAATGGACGATCTCGAATTCGCACTCACCGATTAAAGGTTCAAGTTCTCTTTTCATGTATTCTGCATCCTGGCCAGGCAGAACGCGAATATCTACTTCTGCCTCACAGTACTCTGGGACAATATTGACCTTCTTTCCTCCGCTGACCATGTTGGGAGAAACTGTCATCCGTGTGGTAGCCCTCAGCCCTTCAGCAAAAAACCGATCAGGGATTGTATCTATGATTTCATCTGCATTCTCAGAAGTCACCTCAACGGGCTCGCACTTCAACTGGAAATAGGCCTCAATCAACTTTCTCACTTCAGGTATTACCCGGATTTCTGGTTTGTACTCCCCTAGGGCTGCAATTGCTTTTGCCATTTTTACGACTGCATTGTCTGCCAAGGTGGGCCTGGAACCGTGTCCTGAAACTCCAGAAGCTTTCAAACGGGACCAGCACGGTCCTTTCTCTCCTGTCTGCAATAAGTACAATTTCTTCCCGTTAACGTCAATATATTCACCAGCTCCTTCATTTATAGCAAAATCAGCCCTGATCAGGTCTGCATGGTTCTCTGTCAGTAATTTTGCTCCCACTGTACCACCTTTCTCCTCATCTGCCACTGCTGCAAAGATCAGTCTCCCCTTCAAGGGTATATTTTCTCTTTTGATCTGAATCAAGGCATACGCTTCTGCAGCTACGAGATCCTTGCAGTCCAGAGCTCCCCTTCCCCAGATGTACCCGTCTCTGATCTCTCCCGAAAAGGGAGGAACATCCCAGGTCTCCTCTGAAACGGGGACGACATCAGTGTGGGACAGAAACAGAAGAGCTCTTGTGCCCTCTCCAATGGATGCCACAATGTTCTCCCTGCCTTCTGCACCAAGAAGCTGGTACTCAATTCCTTCCCGGTCAAACAGATCACCCAGATATCTGGCTACTCTTCCCTCATTTCCAGGAGGATTTATTGAATCGATTCGAATGAGGTCCTGAAGGATTTCTACTACTTCTTTTTTCATGAGATCACCATGTCTGAGATTACTGAAAGAGTGAATCTTTATATATCTCCCTCATATTTATAAAGTAGGAACGGAGTGTCAGGTATGGAACGGAGAATGCTTGGTGTGTTCGCCATAATTTCGTTCATAACAGAAATGCGCATGGGAGTGTTTAGAGTCTTTTTTATTCTCTATTTGTATGAGAAAATGGGAACACATTATACCCAAACAGAGAAAATATTCACAATTATCGGAATCATATTCACCCTCATCACAGCAGTGAATGCACTCTCTCAGATATTCTGGGGATGGGTTTCAGATCGAATTGCGAAAAGAAAGCACTTCATCGTTTTAGGAGAAGGAATTCCGGGAGTAGTATTCCTGTTATTTCCAAGAATTACGAATATTATCGTTCTGGCTGTCATATTAATCATGATTCAGGTTTTCTGGTCCATGGCGACTCCTGCATGGAAAGCATTGATTGCTGAGCTTTCAAAACCAGGAGAAAGAGGAGAATTAATGGGAAAGATAACGACATTTGGAGGAATTGGCTCCATTGTAGGACTCTACATCATGGGGGATTTGATACCTCAGTACGGGTACAACTATTTCTTCTACTTCAGTTCTCTCTGCATGTTTGCAGCCTCTCTCGTAGCAGTATTAATCAGGGAGCCCGAAGGGCTTGTGCCATCCCGTCAGAAACTTCTGAGTGTAGAACAGGTGAAAACACTCTATATGGGACACAGAAGCTTTTCCTTATTTACTGTTCTCATACTGCTGAGTCTGTTTGCTGCAGAACTCATCAGCAGATTCATGCCTCTTTATGTCCGAGTGCTGGGTGGAGATGTCAGAGAAATCAGTTATCTGTTCATACTTGAAGATGGAATCGAGACTGCTCTGATGACACCCATGGGGAGACTTACTGACAAGGTGGGAAGAGTGAGAATGCTTCAGATCTCTCTCTTGATGAGAGCGTTTGCTGTTTTATTCTTCTACCTTTCGCCTGTATGGTGGTATCTCTTTCCTGCCATGGTGATAGAGAGCATTGGATGGAGCGGCTACCATGTTTCCTGGTTTGCTGTCCTGTCTTCACTCACCCCTAGAGAAAGGAGAGGAACGTACATGGGATTCCACAACAGCGTAGTCCTCAGCTTATCGAGTATTGCTCCTTCTGTGGGAGGCCCTATCGCAGATGGGTTTGGTCTCAAAGTGCTGTTTCTCAGTTCATTTGTCCTCAGTTTTCTGATTGCGGTCTGTTTCATCAACTGGCTCCAGAGAAATCAAAAGGAAATAGATGAATCAGAGAATTAGTCTTCCAGTATGGAATCATATTGTCTTGATACAAATTTGTTCCCCTTGATGAAAAATCTCAGGTTCTGTCTATCTTTGACTCCAATTCGCGGGGATGAGTGGATTTCTCCTGTTGTATAAGGCTCGATCCAGACAAGGTTGCCAGTCAAATCCATTCTATTGTGTTCTCCTGTTATTCCCAGAGCCTGAGTCAGGTTTCCAGGTCCTGTCGTGAGAGCTGTCACATCTTCGGAAGCTCTTCTCTTTCTCATGAATTCAATTCCCAGAACAGGCTGCAGTGCTCTGATCAGGACCGCTCCTGGAGTGCCAACTTTTTCAGTGACCACATTGAAAAGGTAATGCTTTCCATAGACCAGGTACACGTATGCAGTGCCTGCTTCTCCGTACATGACCTCGTTTCTCTTGCTCTTCCTCTTGAAGGCGTGGCTGGCAAGATCTTTTTCACCCAAGTAAGCCTCTGTCTCCACAATGATTCCTGCTGTTTTCTTCGTTTTTCCACCGATTTCTGAAACGAGGAGACAGCCCAAGAGGGTTTGAGCCACAGTATGAGTGTCACTTTCGTAGAAAGATCTTCGGAGTTTCACAGAGTGTCAATGTCATCTGCAATTATAAAGCTTCAATAAATCCTTCATCACAACATTTAAATGCCTGCCATGAAAAGTAAGGTAATGATGGAAACGAAAAGGAAGGCTGTCAGAGACCCTGATGATGAGTGGCTTTCTCAACATTCTAAAGAGTTTTACGAGAAATATTCAGGGAAATATATGGGGATAGTTGAAAGAAAGATTGTCATAGTTGATGAAGACTTCGGAAAAGTATTCCGGAAAGTTACAAGAGAGTATCCTGAAAAGATTCCTAGAATTTCCTATATACCCAGAAGGAATGAGCTGGATTTACTGATATGAAGGGATACGTCTTTAGATGGAATTCTGTTCAGAACAGTCACCTGATTATGCATAGCTTTTAAAAGCATTTTACGAAACCAATACATGAAGCTGGCTGAACGAGTTTCCACAATAGAGTATGCTATCCGAGATGTGGTGGTGCCTGCGGCAGAGCTGGAGAAAAGAGGAATTGAGATTCTGAACCTGAATATTGGTGATCCTCTGAAATTCGATTTTGAGACACCCTCTCACATGATCAATACATTGTGCAGAGCTGCAAAAGATAACATGAACTTCTACGGACCCTCTGAAGGACTGCCGGTCCTCCGGGAAGCTATCTGCAGAAGAGAGAAGAGGCTTAACAATCGTGTAGTTAACCCTGGACAGGTTATTGTAACCAATGGTATATCTGAAGGTATTTCCATGCTTTTTGGAGCTTTGCTGGAAAAAGGTGACGAAGTTCTAGTGCCAGGACCTACCTATCCGCCATACATGGCCTATGCCAAGTTCTTCGAGGGAAAACCAGTCTCCTACAGAACTGTGGAAGAAGAGGGGTGGACTCCAGATTTGGAGGATTTGAAGGAGAAGATCAATAAGAAGACCAAAGCTATTGTAGTCATAAATCCTAACAATCCTACAGGAGCAGTCTACACCAAAAAGGAATTGAAAGCAGTGCAGGATATTGCTTCTGAGCACAAGATTCTTTTGATATCAGATGAAATCTACGATGAAATGATCTTTGACAAGGAGCATACAACCTTTCCTGTTTATGATGCGCCCATGGTGATTGTGAATGGGTTCTCGAAGGTGTACCTGGCCACAGGATGGAGAATTGGGTACAGCATCTTCTTGAACTGTGATGAGCTGAAAGAAGCAGTCTTGAAACAGGCTCGAATCCGCCTGTGTTCCAATACATTGTGCCAGGTAGCAGCTGCAGAAGCCTTGGATGGGAGCCAGGAGCACATACCAAAACTGGTAGAGAAATTGAGAAAAAGGAGAGATTTTGCCTGGAAACGGCTTAACGAGATTGACCGTGTATGTGCGTCAAAGCCTGAGGGTGCATTCTACATATTTCCGAAGATACCTGCTGAAGATGACAAGAAGTTCGTTCTTGACCTTTTAAGGGAGAAACATGTTCTCTTTGTCCATGGTTCAGGGTTCTGTCCTATCTACGGGAAAGGCCATCTCCGATCAGTGTTCCTTCCAGACGTTGATGTCTTGGAGGAGGCTTACAATCGCCTGGAGGAATTTGTAAGACACTCTGGATAGCTAAATCGAATCATAACACCCAATTCAAGGACTCATCAATGGGTAGAGAAAAATGGAACTTGTTAATGTTTTTGGCATTTCCTGTTTCCTCTCCTCTTATGTTACACGTGTAACACTGAAATGAAGGATGTCTTTATGTAGGTATATTCTACATGCTCTCTGCTTCATAGACCTTGGACAAATGTAAGAAAAATTTCATCTTTTCTGCATAATCAGAAAACTTGCAGTGATCAGAGTTGTGAGAAGTTGTGTTCCTAAGCAGAATCCTTTTTCCTCTTGTGTCTCCGGGATCTCTAGTGGCTGGAGTATGCAGCCATAAATATCCCCATTTTCTTGCCACACAACGACATCCTTGTAGATTGCTGTGCCCATCCGATCACCTGACCTTGTTGTTATTGGGAACTCCTCTCCTGTAGAAAGGTTGTATCCATGGATATCCCAATTTTGATTGTCATAATTGGTCCATACCACAATATCTCCATAAATTGCTGAATCTACTTGATCATGCAGGTCTTGTGTTATCTGGAACTCTTCTCCTGTGGAAAGATTATACCCAAAGATATCCGGATTGCCATTCCTGTCATCTGTCCATACCACAATATCTCCATAGATTGCTGGTGAATCTTGATCATTTTCATCTGTGGTGATCCGAAATTCCTGCTGTGTGGAAAGATTATACCCACGTAAGAATTCTCTTTCCATTCAATTCCACACCTCTGTGTCGTTTTCCTCTCCCATACATAATCAAATATTTAAAGTTTTGGCCCTTTCTGTTACACGTGTAACATCAACACTAAAGACGGCCATGCAATAGCTTTATGAATGCTCTTTCAACACTTTTTTTATGAGCGATATTGAAGCTTTCAAGGATTTATTGAGAATTCCCAGCGTCTCCACAATCCATCAGGGGATCGAAGAATGTGCAGAGAAAGTAAGACAATACTTGGAGGAAGCTGGCTTCGAAGCCCAAGTCATTCAAACAGAAGGACATCCTGTAGTATTTGGAGAGAAAAAGGGGAAAACAGACAAGACTCTACTGTTCTATGATC
>CAZFAR010000176.1:0-5897 GCA_964516825.1 uncultured Thermococci archaeon | reverse complement strand
AGATCACCCTGCACCAAGGTGACATCGGAAGATTCTATTGCAATGTCTGTTCCTGTCCCAATGGCAAATCCCACATCTGCCTGTGCCAGAGCAGGTGCATCGTTGATCCCATCTCCTACCATAGCTATTGTGCCAATCTCTTTCTGCAGTCTCTTGATCTCTTCTACCTTCTGGTCTGGCAGCACTTCTGCCAATACTCTGTCAATACCAACCTGCTTCGCAATAGCTTCTGCTGTCCTCCTGTTATCACCTGTCAAAATGGCAGTTTCAATTCCCATTCTCTTCAGCTCTTCAATGGCCTGAACAGAATCATCTTTTAACGTATCTGCTAGAGCTACCACACCAATAGCTTTTCCATCCCATGCCACAATCATTGAAGTCTTTCCTTCAGATTCCAATCTGTCTGAAACCTCTGCGAACTCCTGTATATCAATATTGTAGTCTTTCATCAACTTCTTATTCCCGACTGAAGCTTCTTTTCCCTCTATTTCTGCCATGACACCCTTTCCAGAGACTGCAGCAAACGCACTGATGTGCCTCAATTTTGTGCCTTTCTTTTCTGCCGCATTCACCAATGCTTTCCCTAAAGGATGTTCAGATCCGGATTCTACACTGGCAGCTATCTCGAGCGTGTTATCACCTGTAACATCTGTCACTTCTGGCGAACCTTTCGTTATTGTCCCAGTCTTGTCAAATACGATCATGCAGACATCCTGCATCACCTGCATGGCTTCTCCAGATCGAATTAATATCCCATTCTGTGCACCCAACCCTGAGGAAACCATGACAGATGTGGGTGTGGCCAACCCTAAGGCACAGGGACACGCAATCACCAGAACTGCAACAGCAGCAAAAACAGCTAACGTATGTATCCCAAGAGAGGGGTTAACCCACGGTAGGTACTGGGAAGCAGCTTCACCAATCTCCAGCAACCTTTCTGGCACAAACAGCCACATCACAAACGATACAACTGCCAGTACAACTACCACAGGGACAAAATAGCTCGTGACTCGATCTGCAAACCGCTGTATAGGCACTCTTGAACCCTGGGCCTCTTTCACCATCCTGATCACCTGGGATAGAAATGTGTCCTTTCCCACTCGTGTTGCCTTCACTCTTAATAATCCCATCTGGTTCAGTGAAGCACCAATGACCTCATCTCCTGTACGTTTCGTCACTGGAAGCGACTCACCAGTAGCCATGGATTCATCCACTGCACTCTCTCCTTCTGCAACGACACCGTCTGTTGGTATCTTCTCACCAGGACGGACTACCATTATGTCCCCAACTTCTACCTCATCGATGGAGACTTCCCTTTCTTCCCCATTCACGACAACGGTAGCAGTCTTGGCTCCGAGCTCAAGCAATTTCTTGATTGCCTGGGAAGCTGAACCCTTAGCTTTAGCCTCCACGTACCGACCAGTCAAATGAAATGCCATGATCATTCCTGATATCCCGGCAAAGCTCTCCAGAGGTGTAAAAAAGGCCAAAAAGCCTGTAAAAAAGGATGATGATGTACCCATCAGGATTAGGACATCCATGTTTGCTGCTCTGTGTGCTATTGATTTTACAGCAGATATGTAGGTGTCTTTACCAGCTATGAACAGTACTGGTGCTGAAAGTACTAGCATACCAATGTTCGTGACCCCCATGCTGGGGAAATGTGTCTCAAAGAGCATGTGAGAAAGCATCCATATCATGATGGGTATGGTAAATCCCCAGGCAATGTACATCCTCTTTCTTGCTGCCCTCAACTTTAACTCTTCAGTCTCCTCCTCAGGTACCCCAATGACAGCAGTGTATCCTGCATCTTTGATAGTCTTTAGGATATCTCTTTCATCAAGTATGGGCAGATATTCGATATGTGCCTTCTCTGCTGCAAAATTCACATGAGCCTTCAATACTCCCTCTTTTCTGGTTAATGCATTTGAAATATTCACTGCACAGGTAGCGCAGTGCATGTCAGTGATAGAAGCTTCAGTCACCTTTCTCTTCACATCGTATCCTGTATCTTGGATAATTCTTACCATTTCATTTATTGTTCTTGTATCTGGATCATATTCAATTACTGCTTCCTCTCCTACAAAGTTCACTACTGCTTTGTAACCTTTATTGTTTAGTGCTTTCTCAATAGTTTGAGCACAGGTGGCACAGTGCATTCCCTCAATAGGTATGACAATTCTCATATTTCAAAGAAGGATATCAACACATATAAAGAATATGCCTAGAAATGAAAAGTGAATTCCCTCGTTCGGTTATAGTATATAGAGAGCCAGAAATGTTACACGTGTAACAAGTGAGAGAATCATCTTCCATTCTATATCTGTTGAGGGAACGGACTACCAAAGCATCTGGGGAATTCTCGTATCTTTCAGGGAGGGCGCCGCAAAATCCTTCCTGGGAATCTCTTCATCTGTCTACCATTCTCAACGACAACTTCACCATTGACCATGACATACTGAATGCCTTCTGGAAACTGGTGTGGTTCCTCATAACTGGCTTTGTCAATCACTGTCTCTGGATCAAAAATGACGATATCTGCCCACATGTTCTCTTTCAGTAGCCCTCTATCCTGCAATCCCAGTCTCTGAGCAGGAAAGGACGTCATTCTACGAATTGCATCCTCCAGTTCCAAAACTTTCTGTTCTCTCACATAGTAGCCAAGGATGCGTGGATATGTTCCATAGAATCGAGGATGAAACCCACCGAGTGTGGGGTCCTTTGGTATTGCCATGCCATCAGTTCCCACCATTTGGTAGCGACTGGTCATGATCCGCCGGATATCCTCCTCACCCATTGTCTCTAGCGTGATGGAAACACCCAGTTCCTCATCGATGAGCAGTTCAAAGAAGGTTTCCCAATCATCAGGGTTCCCTTTAATTCTGGTAATTTCTGAAATACTCTTTCCTTCCATACTCTTCCATTTCTCAGTGTGGGCCACGGAGACGTACAAATGATCAAACCCGTGGATGCTGATCCAATTTTCCCAGCCCTCAGTCATATCTTTTTTGATCCTCTCTTTCTCAAAAGGGTTCTGCAGTCTTTCCATTATTGTGTTGTGATCTCCTTCTCGAGCCCACGGTGGTAGGGCAGTCATCAGTGAAGAACAGCCCCTGTTGTAGGGATATGAATCAATAGTTATACTCACCCCTCTGATATTGGCCTCTTCTATTAACTGTAATGTCTCTCTGCTGGTGCCCCAATAAGGTCTACCAGAAATCTTGTGGTGTGCTATCTGCCCGCCGCGGCATCCTGATTTCTCTACGATTTCAATGAATTCTCTTACTGCTTCTGTTACTGCTCTGCCTTCATCACGTATGTGGGAGAAGTACAGCCCATCATAGTCTGCCACTACTCTTGCAAGCTCAAGAATCTCTTCAGTCTGCGCATACATTTGGGGGGAATAGATCAATCCTGTACTCATTCCAAAAGCTCCTGCCTCCATTGCTTCTGATATATATTCCCTCATTTTCTGGAGTTCTTCAGATGTGGGCAGCCGATTTTCGTATGAAGCTCCTCCCGCGATCCGAACATTCTCATATCCAACGAAAAAGACCAGATTGAGAGGGACTGGAATTTTTTCCATTTCTGCAAGATATTCCTTGAATGTGCGCCAGTTAATTTCAAGATTTTTATACAAAGGAAGAAATGTGGATGCATCTCTTTTGAAGTCTTCAATTTTCTCGGGATGAAGGGGGGCGAGACTGCTGCCACACATGCCAGTAACGCAGGTCGTGATTCCTTGATGCACATACGATTCCATACTATTGAAAAAGGGGAGCACAAAATCTGAATGGGAGTGCATGTCAATGAATCCAGGGCATACCACCATAGCAGCAGCATCAATTTCTTGAGCTCCTTTCAGACTACGACATATTTTGGCAATTTTTCCATTTAATATTCCAATTTCGCTCTTGTACCAGGGATTTCCTGTTCCATCAATGATTTTTCCATTCTTGACAACAATATCGTACATAGTTCTCACCTCCCGAATGTGTATTTATACTTTTTTCTCTCGAAAAGTGTATTCTGAAAAATCTGCTTCTATATCAAAGGTAATTGGTGTCTTGGCAAGGTGCTTGGCTTATAGAACCCTTCTCGTAACTCCCGCGAAAGCTCAGGAAACCCCACTCCACATTTCATGCATTTCAAACGGAACTCTTGAAAAGGCAAAGAAGGTTATTGGAGTCTCTATTGTACCTTTTTTTCAATGATTGGGCAAGAAAGTGCGAATACGAGATAAAGACAAAGATACCCAAAACTTTATATGTCTCTAACTATAAGAGACAGCAAGAGGAATGTGTGATGCTAGATAAGAGAGACTTTCTGCTCTTGCTGCTTCATGTGAAAGGAAAATCAGATAAGGCAAATGAAGTTGTAAGGGGACGTTTGAAATTGATGAAATTAGTTTTCTTGCTAGATAAGGAGGAGAATATCAGAGAATATTCAAAGAGCTTCTATGAATTTGAATCCTTGAACTATGGACCATTCAGCAAGGAATTACTGCAGGATCTAGATGTGTTAGTTCAGGAAGGTCTTGTTGAAGAGAAATCCCAGGAAGTCAATACTCCCATTGGCTCAATAATGAGGAGATCAGATTATGAGCTAACTGAGAAAGGAATTGAGCTCGTTGAGACAATCGCAGGAGATGCAAGCATAATAGAGAAAATTACCAGAATAAAGAAGAAATACAATAGAATGGACACGGAGAAAATACTCACATACGTTTATACGAAGTACCCAGAATTCGCAAAAAACTCAAAAATAGTAGATAACATTCTAGCCTAGGATGGTGAAGTAGGTGGTTGGTGGATTTTCCGTAAGTGATATTACGATTCTACTATTTGCCATAGCCTTTTGCCTTGTTGGTTGCTGTTTTGGCGCTAAAGAATGAGATTCAGACCCCAAGAAATGAAGTTAGGAGATATGAAAGAAATATCAAGAGTAAGATCCCAGAGGAATACAAGACAATATTTGAGATATCAGAAAGAGTATTCAGTTCGAAATTGGATGAAAGTCAGTATGACATACTCTATGGCTTTCTTGGTACAGTACTTCAAGTAGAGGCTCGAGAAGGTCTTGAAATCTTGAGAGCCCTTGAGGAATCTAAGAGGAGGATAAGAGACTTAGATAAATGCTATGATAGGAAATATGTCCTTATCTTCTGGTTGACTGTAGTATCATATGTTTCAGGTTTTGTTTCATTAGCGCTGGATTTTTTGGTAAAACTCAGACAGGACCTTCCTTGCTAGTTCTACCTCTAATTTTTGCAGCCCTCTTGTTCCCAACTCTGAATAGGATTTATAGTATGGAGAAAAAATTGATAGAAGACTATGAGAGGTATGAAAAATACTTGGACAAAATGAAAAAGGAGTCTCAGAGACATGAAAAAGCCGTTGAGGGGAGTAAGATTGAAAGAAGATAAATCTTGTACTCTAGAAATGGCAGAGAGGATTTCAGGATGGCTCCTATCAAATTCTGAGTATCCATCAGTAGTTCTGTATGAACAATCTGTAAGCAAACACGTTGCAGATATTGTTCTTGTTGAAAAGAGGAGTGAAAGGAATAGAATAATCGTTATAGAAATAAAATCCCCAAGAGATGATTTTAGAAGGATGGCAGATCAATGTGAAGATTACTTGAATTGGTCAGATGAAGTCTATGTTGGTGTTGACAGATGCAATAAAGACAAAGCTGAGAAATTTATTTCAGAATTCCCACAGGAGGGGAAAATTGGATTGATAATTGTTACCGATGAAATTAAGATAGACCCTGTCTATGTCGATTACCATTCCCTCGCATCGTAGGGTCCCTTCATAAGAGCCTTCAACGTCGGTTATGGTTCTGGAATCGTTCTGCGACCTGATTTTGGGAAAGTATGAAGGTCTATATATTCT
>CAZFAR010000175.1:0-5926 GCA_964516825.1 uncultured Thermococci archaeon | reverse complement strand
GGACAATATGGTCGATATCAACACTTTGAAAGGGTCTCCCCTCCTTTCTGTGCAGCCGTAGTATTCTTTGAGCCGTCTCAAAACCTCATCTGATGAGGAAGTTCTCATAGTTCAAATCCATGTCAATGAATTCATTGGCAACTCGCCGCAGATCAGAAGACGTGCTCTTTCCAAAAGCCATGACCTCCACCCTGACACCCCGCGCTTTCAAATGCTCTACTAAAGCGACAAAATCGCCATCACCTGATACCAGGATGACAGTATCCAGCCTGTTTGCCATCTTTATAGTATCGATAGCAATCCCCATGTCCCAGTCGCCTCTCTTGGTGCCGTCGTAGTAGGTACGCAGCTCCTTTATCTTGACTTCATATCCAATATTTCTCAAAGCCTCAAAGAACCCTTCCTCTTCTGGAATATCTGCCTTTATTACGTAAATAATGGCTCGGATCAGCTGTCTTTGGTTCAATCCTACCTCCAAAACTTTTCTGAAATCCACTTTAGCTCCATACAGGTTCTTTGCTGAGTAATACATGTTCTGCGTGTCCACAAATACACCTACACGCTGCCATCTATAGATTTGTATCACGATATCACCTAAATGATTCTTGCTGTTGAATAGTCGAAGGTAATCAATCCATGAACCTGGTAGTTAATATACTCTTTGGATTGAGAGGGTCTTATCCCCTTGTGAATGATAGCCACCCTCTGAAGCTGGCCCCCCATTTCATGCACCTGTTTCAACTCAATACGGGTGTCTGCCTGGATCTGATGGTTGTACACACTGGTGAAGGCAGTGGTAATCCCATTTGACATCAAAGAGTAGGTGAACTGGTTCACATGATACCTGTCGAGGACACCCTCTTCAATTCTGAAAGGATCTAAATCGTCGATAGAATCGAAAAGAAATAGGTTGCATCCCTCTGTTTCCTGCAGATGAAGGATGACATCAAGCAGGTGAAACTGAGTGTACTGACTTTCGAGCTGAACAGTCTTCAAAGGAGTTTTCAGAGGGATCTTCTTGTAGTATTTCCTGTATCGCACATCCATGGGAAGTGTCACTGCCAGAACGTACTGGTTGTACTGCACAGAAATTTTCAGGTTCAGCTGCAGAGCGTCCAGAAACTGGGGAAGAACGAGTTCATGGGACACGTAACAGACCTTCTGCTTCTTCTCTATAGTTCGTGCTGCTGTACTGGCCATCAAAGAGGTCTTGCCCAATCCTGAAGCACCGTAGACGATTCCTGCAAAACCAGTATTGTGCATTTTCTGAGAAAGCAGATCTTCAATATAGTACAAGGGGCGCTCCCTTGCAATAGTAATTTCTTCCATCAGTTGAAGGCTGCACAAGAGTTTATAAAGGTTTGTTCAAATAGGGCTTTACCCCGCGATATTCTCTTCACTCATCTAAGTAAATCAGAAAATTATGGTACAAATTCATAAATCGTGGATTAGAAGAGAGATTCAAAGGACTGATTTTTCAGCTTAAAATCAAAAACACTTAAATTTAAGACCGCTTTCCTTGTGAAATGATCACAGTTCTGATTCCAGCTCGCAATGAGGAGAAGACAATAGAAAACGTTATACAAAGTCCTTACCTTTTGCAGAGGTATTGTTCATCCTACTTGGTATCAGTTACCTTTATGATGTGGTAGCCGAATTTAGTCTTCACAATGTCTGAGATTTCGCCCTTTTTCAATGAGAAGGCAGCTTTTTCAAATTCGGGAACCATCTTCCCTTTACGAAACCATCCCAAGTCTCCACCTTTTTTCTTTGAAGGACACTCTGATTTTTCCTGAGCTAATTTTGAAAAACTGGCTCCTCTCTTCAGATCTTCAAGAATTTTATTGGCTTCACTCTCAGTTTTGACCAGGATATGACTTGCTTTGACCTGTTTCATAAGTGGTGGAGTCTTCGCAAATATATAAATGTTCACTTCGAGAACATCAATCAA
Source organism: uncultured Thermococci archaeon (assembly GCA_964516825.1). Taxonomy (GTDB): domain Archaea; phylum Methanobacteriota_B; class Thermococci; order Methanofastidiosales; family SZ-28-30; genus SZ-28-30. The sequence goes on along the minus strand of CAZFAR010000175.1, from coordinate 3,975 downwards.
GACGTACAAAGAAATGAAACTCAAATACTACAATTCCCCTCATTCATGTTATCTCTGTCAATGAATTCGTTATAAAAGGACACTATCCCATGTTACACGTGTAACATCCAGGAATTGAATCCTGAAAAAAGTTTAAATCTCTGCATGCGTACAGCCCTTCATGATCATAACATTGCCAGAATTGATTGAGATAGCCATCATTTCTGCATGCGCGCTAGTAATGCTGAAACTCTCATCACTTGCATTCAAATTCCTGAGAACCCGTATTGGCAAGCCTACCTTCTGGGATCACCTTAAAGTCGAAATAGTCAAGAGAATAATCCAATTCATTATTGTTGCTGCTGTCTTTTACCATGTCATAGCTATGAAACAACATGAAGTAGTTACCAAGGTCTTGGAAGTTACATTGATCTTTGTAGGAGCATATCTTTCTTCGAGAGGCGTAACACTCATGCTGGATTTACTCCAGGAGACTGTAGCGAGAGAATCAAAGGCCAAACATGAAAATTTGGTATTTCCCATGCTGGGAAAGCTGGTGACTATTTCCATATTCGTGGTAGCTCTCCTCATCTCCCTGCACTACCTGGGGTACAATATAACTGCATTGCTTGCAGGCATGGGCGTTATGGGACTCATTCTCTCATTAGCAGCCAAAGACAGCGTTTCCAATGTTATTTCAGGGATTCTCCTCGTTCTGGACAAGCCATTTGTCCCTGGTGACAGGATAGAGATCTGGAATCCACCTCCCAACCAGGGCACGTGGGGAGATGTGATATCAGTAGGGCTGCGCTCCACCAAGATCAGGACTACAGACAATATCACCATTATTGTACCGAATTCCCAGCTGATGAACAGGGATGTCATCAACTATACGAAAGGATCTCCCACTATCAGACTCCGCATTCCTGTAGGTGTCTCTTACAGGAGCAATCTGGAAACAGTGGAAAAAGTGCTGCTTCAAACAGTGAAGGGTATTGAGGGTGTCCTCGAGAATCCACAGCCCCGGGTAGTCGTCAGCCAATTCGGCGATTCATCGATACAGGTAGAATTGAGAGTGTGGATTGACCATGCAAAAAAGAGGAGGCAGATACAGGATATCATCAACAGGAGGATAAAGCTGGAGTTTGAAAAATCCTCTATAGAAATTCCCTATCCAAAGAGGGATGTCTACATCAAGGAAGATGTACAGTCTCGCAGGCCTAGGAATGAATCTGAATAGGATTTTGACAAATTCCGCGTGGACTGCCCACGGACCGAGGTAATTGTGGATTCGCAGTCTGACTCTTTCCACATAGAAACATCAATAGAAAAAATTGCAGATATTACACGTGTAGCACAATGAAAAAGCAGGTCCCAATGGCAGTTCAAGATATTGAAAATCTCTCACAGTAATTTGCAGAGAAAAGGTAGAATGCACAGTGTTACACGTGTAGCAAAGTACATCCGATGATGAAACAACTTCAGTGACAGAAACCTTTTTAAAACCAGGTTGTAGAATACAGGTATGGAAATTCAGATTATTGAAGAAAAGGAGAATCCTCTCTTAGAACGCAAAGAGATCCAATTACGGGTAATTCAAGATGCGGGAAGTCCTAAAATAGGTGATCTGAGAAAGAAAATTGCTGCTCAGCTCTCACTAGATCAAAGCCTCTTTGTAGTTCAGCATGTGTATACAGAATATGGTATGAATGAGTCGAGATGCATGCTCAAGATATACAACTCCGGGGAGCGGTTGAAAGCAGTGGAAGCAGAACATGTATTGAAAAAGAATGGCTTATTGGAGGTATCTGATGAAACCCAGTGATCTATACGAGGTCAGGAGTGGAAAACTGGTGAGAAAGAATCCCTTGTGTCCCCGATGTGGTCAGGGCACCTTCATGGCAGATCATGGAGACAGGCTCACCTGCGGCAGATGTGGGTATACGAGATGGAAGAGCAGCTCTTAGGTTTTTTTGGGAGATCAAGACATTTCCAGATAAAAGAGACCAATCAACCGCAAGTTATTTTCATTTTTAAAGATGAAATTGCAGATGTTGTAGGAGACAAGCATTTAGTGCATAAAATCGCTAAACCGTGTAGAATGTAGGAAAACTTTATATAGTTCAAGGGAATGCAAGCACAGATAGAGAGAGATAAAAAGGAGGTGACAAAGATGCCTGTAAACATTGTGTACCCAATCAATGGTGGAAAATACCCAATTGCTGATTATGGTACTTCTAAGTGTACAATTCAGTCGGCTTACTTCACAGCAAGTTTCAGTGTTACTTGCAGTGGTGGCTCCCATCACGTCGAGTGGGGATTCGATGATAACGAGATTGGTAAAGCAAGTTTCTATGATCAGATAAGCGCACAGTTTGTCTGGAAACTTCCAAAAGGAAAGCATACATTCTGGGTGAAAAGCGACTGTGGAGAAGCTAAAGTGGGATTCGAGATAGGATAGCAGCGCAGTCAAGGTGGGTTGGTGTTTCAGTGTCTACTCCCCATTACCTCTACACACAAGGATAAGCTCTGTTCAGGCTGTTCTGGCTAATTTGTCTTACCTGACTGATTTTGACAATCTATTGCTTGGGATATCCCTTCTTCAGGAATTCAAAGAGACCTGCTAATACTTATAAGAGATGATGCATATCACTGTTCTGTGGACACATTTCTATCCAATCTGAGCAAGAGAGATTTGAATCGAGGGATAACGTGCTCTGTCTAGGAATTGAAGGAACTGCACACACGTTTGGTGTGGGAATTGTCACAGATACAGATATTCTGGCCAATGAAAGTGATTCTTATTCAGGAATTGGCATCCATCCCAGGGAAGCAGCAGATCACCATGCAGAAGTGGCGGGGAATGTACTGAGAAGCGCATTGAGAAAAGTTGATATCTCTATTACAGATCTGGATCTGATCTCATTTTCCCAGGGACCTGGTCTGGGTCCTTGCTTAAGAATTGCAGCTACCTGCGCCCGCACACTGTCTTTACGACTGGGAAAGCCAATTCTAGGTGTGAACCACTGTATTGCTCACGTAGAAGTAGGAAGGTGGACCACTGAGGCGGAAGATCCAGTCACCTTGTACGTTTCAGGGGGAAATACACAGATCATTGCATACGCTGGTGGAAGATACCGGATATTCGGGGAAACCCTGGACATTGGTATTGGAAACATGCAGGACATTTTTGGAAGAGAGGTAGGCCTGAAATTTCCGTGCTACAAAGAGATGGATGAAATGATAGAAAGTGGCAGATACGTACCGGGATTGCCCTATACAGTAAAGGGTAATGATTTTTCATTTTCTGGGTTGCTCACTCAGGCTATCAAGATGGCTGCAAACCATGATGTAAAAGATGTAACGAAATCATTGATGGAGAATGCATATGCCATGGTGACAGAAGCTACAGAAAGAGCCATGGCCCACACTGAAAAGAGAGAGCTTCTGCTGACGGGTGGGGTGGCTGCTTCTCCCCGATTGCAGGAGATGTGTCGAATCATGTGCGAGGAAAGAGGTGCTTCATTTTATGTACCCTCCCAGGATTTATGCAGGGATAATGGGGCCATGATCGCATATGAGGGAATGCTGGAATATCAGAATGGGAGAAGGATGAATCTTGAAGAAACTGTGGTGAAGCAAAAATGGAGGACAGACGAAGTTGAAGTGAACTGGCTAAGATAGCTCTTAGTTTCTGCTGTTCATGATGATCCTATTGCATAAGAGGTCTTTTATTTCCAAAGGCCTTCAAGAAATCTGATGATGGCTATGCTGTAGAAACATAAAACACCATATCTGAATGGAAACCTAGGAAGACCAAAGCTTATATACTGACAAGTTCTAATGATTAGTCACTGGCGACGAATGTATGAAACACACAGTGGAAAGAGAATGGAGGTCCGAAGGAAATGAGCATTGACGAGATATTCCCTAATCCAACTGTTAGAGAAGTTATATTTCAAATTAGGTTTCCTAATCTCTTCTACATGGAAAACA
>CAZFAR010000174.1:0-5946 GCA_964516825.1 uncultured Thermococci archaeon | reverse complement strand
GCTGCCTGCAGATAAGAGAATCTGGATGAGCCCAGTTACTCTCTCTACTGAATATTCTCTGCTTCCAAATGATGCAATTCACGCAGCTACCTGCAGTGTTTATGGCATAGAACACATAGCCACAAATGATTCTGATTTTGAGAGAGTATCCTTTCTGAATATGTGGAAACCTGAAAAAGTTCAAGAATATGGATCAAATAAATTCGGAAATTGAAGGAAAATGAGACTTCAATCTACTTACAGAATGCCAGATTTGCACTATTTGTTTTGATTCCTCTCATGCGGGTCATCAGAAAGGTAAGAGAATGCAATCTAAGAGTTGAGAGTTGAAAGGATCACTCCCTCCAGATTTACAGATCAAAACCCATAACCATGGCTCTGTGAGAGGTTTGTTTTTTTCTTTCAAGAAAAACTAGGCGGAAGAAAAGTCAGTTCTGTTATTGAATTTATGCGCACAACGCTTATGAGCATGTGCATGACTACAGGAGAGACTGAAGGGACTTGTTAAGATATACATTTTGGCCGAATGATACGAGCTTTAGGGAGGAATCAAAATGGCAGCCATGCTGTCACTGGGAGAGAGAACAGCAGGTGAGCTGGCACGTGGTAAACTATCTGAAGTATACGTCAAAGGAGAGAATGGCTACGTCGTCCTAATGGCTTCAGGAGAAAATGCAGTCCTGACAGCCTTAGCCAGAAAGGATGATAAGCTCGGATTGGTGTTCCTCGACATGAAAAGGACTGCAGAGGAAGTGGCAAAGCTCCTAGAAATGAAAAACACAGAATTGGAGGTGTGAATAATGTCTGATGAAAGAAAGATAGATAATTTTTCAATGAGGGTATGGTTGGAGACTACAGAGAACATTGTTGGAAAGGCAGGCCTGAAATCAATACTCAACTACGCCCATCTTCAGAAATACATCCTTACCCTCCCTCCAGATAATGATGATATTGAAATTCCTGCTGAGGATTTCAGGAATTTTATTCATTCAATGATCGAATTATTCGGAGATAAGGGTGCGCGTGCCCTCCAGCTTCGTGCTGGCCGGGAATTCGTCCGAATTGGTACAGAAAAACGTCCAGGAATGGCCAAGGCACTTCTCGTGGCTGCTCGTCTCCTCCCGGAGACCAAACGGATGCATCTTGCTCTGCAGAAATGGATAGAGGGAGCTGAGCAGAGATTTCCCTCGCATTTGAACCAACCCCGTTTTGAGTTACAGGAAGATGAGGATTTCTTTATCTTCACTGATAGAGACAATGTGTCGAGCAGCGGAATGACGGCCCAGAAACCTGTGTGCGGTGCTTTCGTAGGAGTGCTCTACGCTCTCATGGAACTGGTTACAGGACATCCCCATGAAGTGGAAGAGATCGAATGCAGAGCCATGGGACATTCAGCAGATGTGTTTCGGATAATGAAGCGGAGAAGGGAAGTCTAGTAGATAGGATTTAAAGCTTTTCTCGAGGATAGATATAGCAGATAATATGTAGAGTGCAGAGGATAGTGTTATCATGAAGATAGGTGTTTGTGGAATAGCCTGTGAGAAATGTCCCCGTATGATTAAGGGTACATGTCCTAGTGGAGAAAGAGGATGCACGCCAAAGCAGAACAAATTCTGCAGAGTAACTACTTGTGCATACGAGAAAGGTGTTTCACTGTGTTTTGAGTGTTCAGAATTCCCCTGTGAAGTCACAAAATCAGGGCCCATTTCCTATGAGTACTGTCAGTATATAGCCGGCAAGAAGTCCTCCTAGGATAGCAGGAAAACCAGTGGAAGCCATAACCCATAAAATATGAAGTCTAGAATTGCAGTCCTAGACTCTGAATGCAATTCCAGACCTTAAGGATCATACCTAACTGACCTTTGGATGCATTTACCTGTGCTTCCTCACATTTCTACCCGTAGCCAGCTAAGCAGTTTCCCCATGGCAACAGTCCTTTGACGACACAGTTTGCTTTTGGTGTTCCTCCAAAGCAGCAATCATCAGGGCCAGGTGGGGGACATCCATCTCCAGTTGTTACTAACTTTGCATACATTGATCTCACCTCCTTTTCTTGTTGTTATATTGTTCAGTTCATATTTTTCTCACGTACTATAAAAGCTTTTCGGCCAGGTTCCAAAAGAATTGTGAAAGTATCTCCTATTTTTTATAGCTTTTTTATTATTCATCGGAAGCCTTAATGTTGCCTTCTACAGCTCTTTTCATCACAAACATTTGACTGTAGAAAAGTTCATCGAGCAAAGATGATGAAGGGTCAGTTGTTACACGTGTAACAAGGATTGTAAATCTTGTGACTGAGCTCCGAAAACATTATATGACGGAGAGAATAAGTATTCTTATGAGAACACCTGTTGAAGAAATAAAACAGAAGGTTCTTCCCATCCTGGAAAAGTACGACATCAAGAAAGCAGGATTATTTGGATCTTTCGTCCGGGGAGAAATGAGGGAAGACAGTGACATTGACATACTTGTAGAAATTGAGGATGATATCAGTCTGCTGGATTTTGTGGGAATCAAGCTTGAAATTGAAGAAGCTCTTGGAAAAAAAGTAGATCTGGTAGAATATAGCACTATTAAGCCATTGCTCAGGGACAAGATCATCAAAGAACAGGTAGGAATATTATGAAAAGAGATGTACGATTATATATTGAGGATATTTTAGAGAGTATTTTTAGAATAGAAGAGTACACACAAGGAATGACAGAGGATGATTTCTATGAGAGTACCCAGGTACAGGATGCTGTCTTGAGGAGACTGGAAGTGATGGGAGAGGCTGTGAAGCAAATTCCCCAAGAGATGAGAGACAAATACCCCGGGATACCCTGGAGAAAAATAGCAGGATTGAGGGATATCCTTATTCATGCATACTTCGGAGTTAATACAAGTCGGATTTGGGAGGTAGTGCGAAAGGATATAATAGCAATCAAAAATGAGATGCTCAAAGTGAGAGAGGATTTGGAAAGGGAGGAAAAATTGGAAGGACATGGAGACGAATGAATCTTTTGCAGTGCCTACAGTCAATCACCCACCCATTCCATTATATAGAGCACTATCCCCTTAGTTCTCCCAATTCCTCTGAGATCATTCCTACAAGTGATCTAGGCAAATAAGATAGATTGATGTTCTCTTACATCTATTATGAACATGGTCAAATTTAAGGCTCCAACTAGAATCATTGATATTAGAGTTATTGGCAAATCTAGAGTTATTAGTAAGTCAACTAGAATAGCTGCTTCCACTTGAACCACTCTGTATCCAAGAGCAAGTAGAGGCAGGAACATAGAGAGCAGAGTTTCAAGCAGATAAAAGATGACAACTTTCCAAAAGTGTTTCTTCTTTTGATGAAGCCTTATTCCTCTATGAGAAAGCTGTCTGCTCCTCCGTTCAGAGTACCTCCTCCTGACTGCAAAAATGGCACTCAACAAGGTGGATATCAACACAAATCTCCACATGTACAGAACGAAATCAAATTCTTCCAATGCTTCCAATGCAACTATGCTGAACAGATCATACGTGTTCGAATAGGCCCACTCAAAGAATGGATAAACTGAAATATCCCTCAGAGACCACAACAACAGAAAAACCCATATACTGCTTGAGCAAATATCATATCGTAATCTCTGTCCTCGATAGGGCTTTGTTATGAAATAAACATTCAGAGCTATATCAAGCAAAAGAAACGACAGGAATACATAGTGGACAAAATATTTGATAAACCTTGTATTAACGTAGAATAGAGCAGCAGAATAGGCGATCACAGTTACGTAAGCCTGATTTCTCTGGATAAATATACGTCTTGATAGTAATGTTTCCTTTGTCCTTCTGAATTTCGAAGAAAACTTCCCGAACTGCTTAATGCTTAATGGAATGCCAAACAAGAGCATGCTAATGAAAAACATGCTAAGATAAGTTACAATTACACCTCCAATTCCAAGGAAAAGTGAACAGAGATAGACTGCTTTCAATTCATCTTTTTTCCTGTTTTGAGATTCCATCTCTTTCACCCGAATCCGGGCTAAAAAACCACCAATCAGCAACAAGAGCTCCTTCAAGAGGGTCTTGAATGAACAGTTCCCTTCACAATATTCATGCAAGATGCTGGCACCCCTTGCTGCGGGTTCTTTTTGTCCAGTAAACTTCTTCTCCATTTCTATTCTCCCAATGAAAACAGTCATACGCGGGAAAACGCTGAAAACGCAGACAGATATCGCAATGAACAGAATTGCATGATCCAACATTGCTCCAAGAAACATATTTGATTGACTTGGATGGGAAAGTTCTGACATCATTTCTTTCTTGTTCTGGACAGAATCAGGAAATAGGCTGATGAGCAAAAGGTGAAAGAAAATGCGTCTCTGGCCTCCAAGCTAGCATTCCAATCGGTTTTCATTCTAATAGAGGCTAGATTCTTGAAAGAAGCTACGCTTTACCACTATTTAAGCTTTTATACGATTCAGAAGGTTGAAGAATTGAGGTGAATTGAAGGAAAGATGAATTAGGAAAGGTCTGAACACCTCTAGGCAAAGAATAATTATGAAATCCACACACAAATTTCATCTTGAACTACCCAGTCACCATTCTCCTTGGTGAGCAGCATATACAACCCCCAACCACAATCATATCCCTGCATATTTGTCACATAAACCAAAGCTTGGTTCATTTCAGCATCGAACCCAACCCGTGATAGTCTCATAACTCCCTGCGAAAAGGGATACTTCGCATACAATTCGAAATAGCCACCGCCTTTCGAGAAGATCTCGGTTATCTCCTTACTGCTTATGAGAATAACTCTAGCCGGAAGATCAAAGAAATTACCTAGAGGGTATGAATGCGTATTCTTAACCTCAAAATCATCAAACGTTTCCTGTTCTACTTCAGGTATGTGTTCATGTACCCACTCAAGAGTTCTCTTCAAGTCTCCTGCTCCGCCAGGTCTATCTACAGAGGTATAATCATAAATGACGTAGTTCTGAATTGCGCCAGCGGCATACTTGCCACTGGAAAATCCAAATCCTTCAGTATATTCTTTGATCACAGCAGAGTATACAGCGTACTCTTCTCTTCTTTCATCGAGGAGGGATTCAAGTACTACCCGACTTTCTTTCAAAATGCTGTAGGCTCTCAGAGCAAGGGTGTTACCTGCAGTGCAGTTTCGGCTGTGAAAGCAAAATGTACGTGCTTTCTCCAAAAACTCGCTCGCTTCAGCAATGGAGGCTTCTATCTCTGGTGTTGGAAAGCCTTGCTCATGGGCTCTTTCCATCAGGTCTATAACAGTTTCCATTTCATTTTCTGCTATCATAATGTTGTGGCGACACGTAGAACAGATGTCATCACTATGAGGAGTACCCATTGATGGAAATCCAGAGATGGCAAGAAGAATCATAAAGGAGAGTACCAGATGAGGAGAAATGGACTTTCTCATGGCAAAAAACAATGAGAAGAGCAGTACAATAAGGTTGGTTACTGCGATACTGCAGGCACGTTCTATAAGGAAATGCTTCGTACAACACCATTGTGGAGACCAGTTATCAGCAGCATCGTTGGTCAGTCTTTCTATATTTGTTCCATCTGCGTTCATTACGTAAATGTCTGGAGTTCCATCCCTATCTGAGTAAAAGATGATCTTTTTCCCATCAGGAGACCATGCAGGGTTCGAATCCCAAAAAGGATCGCTGGTTAACCTTTGTAGGTTGCTTCCATCTACATTTACCACATAGATGTCTGGAGTCGTGTCTCTCCGTGAACAGAAAACTATTTTTTCACCATCAGGAGACCATGCAGGCTCCGAATCCCAGACAGGGCTGCTGATGAGCTTTCTTGCATTGCTCCCATTTGCATTCATAATGTAGATTTCCCAGTTTCCTTCCCTATTTGAGGTGAACGCAATTCTTGTCCCATCAGGAGACCATGCAGGGTTCGAATCCCAAGCAGGATTGTTGGTGAGGT
>CAZFAR010000173.1:0-5952 GCA_964516825.1 uncultured Thermococci archaeon | reverse complement strand
CGGTAGAGCATCAGAAAATCGTCACACTCATAAGCTACACATCTCCCTGATACCCTCTCAATGCCAGGCATCATTACCACCTGATCAGCCATGTCAGTGTGCATGAAGTCTATTTCCAGGCGCAGTGGAGGCTTTACGACGAATGGGTGAGCTCTGTCTGCAGTTTCCACTGCTTTCTGTGCTCTCTTTCTGATGTCTTCTCTCACTCTCGAAGGATGTTTACTCTGTGCAGCAAATCGTCCAATCCCCTCTTTCGTGATGACGACCTCCACCTTCCCAAGAAGCTGGAGCGCTTCATCAGTAGTCTTTTCATCTCCAGTGACTAACACGACTGGAACGCCAAAATATCCAGCCAGAGAAGCATTGAGGCTACATTCACCCATTTCCCTTTCATTCAATCGTATATTGTAGACCGTCTTCCCGTTGTATGTATGGTCGAGTACAGCACCAAGAGTCCCTGCCCTGGAATGATATCCAACAAGAAAGGCACAGGTTGCTCCTTCCACACCCTGAACCATGGACAATGGTTTCGAGGAACCTGACACAATGCTCGCTCTCTCATCGAGCTCCTCAGCGATCAGGTTAATCTTGCTCCCGTGGGCGTCGTTCACGACGACTTCAGAAGCTCCTCCCTTGAAAGCCCCTTCCACAGCTGCATTCACCTCCTTGACCATCAGTCTTCGTGCAATCTCGTAGTCTTTCCCATTCCGCTTCGTATGATCTATGTCTACAACACCACACATACCTTCTATATCTGCAGAGATATAAACCTTCATGAGACTGTTCTATCCTTGCATGTTATAACTCTATCTGTGTCATTGACCTTTGGTACATTTCACTCGTGTCAGTCCTTCTACACCCCTTGCCAGCGAATGTACAAAAAGAAAATGGGCCTGGGGGGATTTGAACCCCTGACCGCCTGGTTATGAGCCAGGCGCTCTACCAAACTAAGCTACAGGCCCTTGGCTTCACTTAGTGTGTGAGTATTTATAATTGTTGGGTTTCCCCTATAAATAGCTAGGTTCCAGTAGTCTGAAGGCAGTCTTTGTTACACGTGTAACATGCAAGCGTCCAGCAAAGTAGAAAACTTGGGGGAGGGAAAACCTAACCAGAATGTAACTATTGCTGAATTGAAACAAGGAGTTCACTCACTTTTCGATGTCTCTTCCATAGCATCGTAGAGTTCTTTCAGTGAGAAGGGTTTAGCCAGAAAGGCTTTGCATCCAGCCTTCAAACAATCCTTTTCTAGCCGTTCTTTGTTGAAAGCACTGATAGCCAGAATCTTTGCTGTGCGATCCTTTTCCATGATCTTCCTCGTCGCTTCAGCGCCACTGATATCTGGGAGAAGAATATCCATCAGAACAAGATCTGGCTTTGTCTTTTCATACAATTCAACAGCTTGCTTTCCAGTAGATGCCTTTGCCACCACTTCATCTCCTCTGATCTTGACCACTTCTTCTATAACATCAAGCATTTCTTTCCTATCATCTACTATGAGTATTCTCATTGGCTCACCCTACAGAGTAAGTTTTGCAGAGGTTCTCCACCAGATTACAGAGTAATTCCAATTATATAAAGGTAACCCTCATTTTTCTCCTGGGACTGAAATTTTAATTTTTTCAATAGAGCCTACTAATTCTCTAATCTTGATCCTCCTGTAAGCAGTTGGATGACACAGACATTCTTCACCCTCAAAACAGTTCTGTGTGAAACTAGACAGGATTCCACAAATTTCATGATATCAACAAATAATTTTCAGTACGAAGGTTGTAATTCATAATTCAATCTGTTACACGTGTAACATTTTTCTTGAAGCATAACAGTTTAACAATCTCTTCCATTTGCAGAAATAGAATTTTTCTTGGGATTAAAAGAATAAAAAAAGAGAATGGAAAGATTTATATAGAATGAAGAAATAGAAAGTGTAGTAAAATTGAAAGGAGGGCACAGCATGTACATTATGCATAAGAGAATAGTGCTGCGTGAAACAGGAAAGATTGTCGGAACAGGATGGATACCCTCTCTGCCAGATCTGCGCGACTACACTGAGAAGCATCCCAAAATTATTCCAATGGCAGAAAAACTCGGTACTGTAAAAGCGCGAAAACCATCTGTTACCAGAGTAGATCTGAGAAAATGGTGCTCGCCCATTGAGGATCAGAAAGAATTGAACTCATGCAGCGCCAATGCTGCTGTTGGAATGGTAGAGTACTTTGAGAACAGAGCATTTGGCAAGCACATTGATGGATCCCGTCTCTTTGTGTACAAGACTACTCGTAATCTGATGGGCGTTGTTGGTGATTTCGGTGCTTACCTCAGGACTACGATGGGCGCTCTGGCTCTCTGCGGCGTTCCTCCGGAAAAGTATTGGCCTTATACTGATAAGGACCCGGACTTTGACAGAGAACCCCCTTCTTTTGTCTACGCAATCGCTGAGAATTTCGAAGCAGTGAAATATTTCCGTCACGATGCGCCTGGGGAGAGCCTTTCAGGTGATGAGGTACTGAGTCAAGTAAAGAAATACCTCGAAGCAGGAGTGCTGTCCATGTTCGGGTTCTTTGTGTTCCCTTCTATTAGGGATTCAGACATTGAAGGTGGGATTCCCTATCCCTGTCAGTTTGAGGCATCTGATTCAGGACACGCTGTGGTGGCTGTAGGCTATGATGATGCTGTGAAGATCAAGAATCTCCAGTGTGATAGGGAGACTACTGGCGCATTGATGATCCGCAATTCATGGGGAACAGACTGGGGCGATGAAGGGTATGGATGGCTGCCGTACGATTACGTTTTAAACGGGCTTGCTTGGGATTTCTGGTCTCTCTTGAGCATGGACTGGGTTGAAACAGGGCAGTTCGGCATTGCCACATAAGGGTATGAGGGTAAACTCAACATTAAATCTTCTTTTTTTCTTTTTTTTGGTTCTCTCATGGCAGTCCATTTATCTTGAATTATCCACCGAATTCTGTTATCAATTCAAGGAACTCTGGCTGTTATATATAGCATTAAATACTCTATCAAGAATGTGGAGTGACGGCAAGTATAAATATCTGCAATGAAACATAGCACATGGACCTAATTATTGCTGGTATCATCGATATTCACACTGTTCTCAAGACAGAGCTGAGATCTGGTGTGACCAATCCTGTACATGAGTATACGGAGAAGTTTTCTGGTTCAGCTCTGCACATTGCTGTCAATGCCTCGCTGTTGAAAGCCCAGGTGGGCATCATATCTCCTGTGGGACGGGATGCTGTGGGCCTAATGGATGTCTTGAGAAGGTACCAGATAGACTATTCCAACATCGTCTTGTCATCGAAGAAAAATGCTAATCTCATAAGAGTCTACACCTCGAACAGACATTACAGCCTCTACTATCTTGGGGCAGTCGAGGATTTGAAACCTGAGAATATCAAGAAAGAGTACTTAAAGAAGGCAAAGGCTGTCCACGTCTGTTTTCCCAATGAAGAGGTGACAGAACACCTGGTAAAGCTCGCAAAAAAGGAGAAGGTTCTCACTTCAGTAGATGCTGCATTTTCTGAGGCAGATGCAGACATCGTCTTCACAGAAGGGAAAGAACAAGGGAAAAAAGAGAAGAATATTGTTGTTATAGATTTTAGAGAGGGTATTTTCTGCAACGAGAAGAGGATTCCTGTATTTAGAAGGAACACCTCTTACAAGGATGGAGCTAAAGATGCCTTCATAGCAGCCTTTTTGACCAGGTATATGAAATCGCAGCATCTGGAACATTCTGCACTTTACGGCTCGTGTGCTGCTTATCTGTGTTCGCAGAATGAAAGGAAAATCCTGACCTGCACGAAGGAGGAACTGGATGCACTATTTGATGAAAAAGTAAGAATACTGTAGCACTCCTGCCAGAAACTTTTACCTTGTTTGAGCTTGCTCAGAAACGAGAGCTGCAAACTGGTTGATGAAGAATTCTAATTTCTCTTCAGGGATATAAGCCCCACAGGCAGGTGCATGTCCTCCTCCCTCTCCTTCTGAGAGTGAAGCTGCTTTTCGTACAGCCTTTCCCAGATGGATCTTCCGGTAGAGTAGCAGGCGGGAACAGCGCACTGACACTTTGTAAACGTTTGAATCCCTATCCGAGGGAGTGTACACCATCAGCGGCAGATATGAATTGACACCATTTTGGCCCAAAAGCATCTGGGCCACAGTCCCAACAACACTGTCAGGAACACCGGAAGCATCCATGATCTGCAGGGATTCAACCATTGTAACAGGTCTGTCTGCCATGGTTTCCAGAGCCTGTGCTATGGCCTGCCTGTGGTCCTGAAGCAGTGTGAGCAGCATTTCGTAGTAGATGCCTCTGTTCCCCTTGGCTACTTCGATACCCACTTCCGACCTTCCTCTTCTGCCCGAAGCATTTAGACAGGTGGCAAACTCGCTGCAGTCCCTCAAGGGCGAGATATCCTCCTCCTGAGGTAGAGAATAGCTCTCACCGATGATCATCTGCGGGATGTACTTTCCGAGATCTGGAGGGGCGTGTAATAACGAAAGTCTCACCAGTTCAGAGGCCAGAATGCGTTTCTCTTCAAAGGAGAGATCAGATAATGTAATCCACTGGGTGTCTTTTTCTTTGATGTTCAATTTCTCCAGAAGATTCTTGCAGGCAGTCTCATTTCCGGTGATCCCAGGTATGTAAGGATCTGAAAGATACTGTAAAGACTTGAACAGAGGCCTCGTGTACCTTCCGTACAGGAGGAGATCGTCTGTGTACTGTAGTAGTCCCATTCGGACTCCTTCCTGGAGAATTTCTCTGTTCAATCCAGTCAATTTTCCAAAATCCTGCATATCCCCACAGGCTCCAACGATGGCAACAGGTGATAGATCAGCATTTTCTGGGTTCAGGGTCTTGGCAAAAAGGTAGGAGACACCAGCCCCTGAAATTTCGGATGAACCATCAAATTTGTATAGGTGAGGATTGACATGGATGAGGTGGGGAATATCATAAGTGGATGGAGGATGGTGATCCAGAACGATCATGGGACCAAAATGAGACAGATGATTTAGCTGGCCACTTCCCAGATCGGAGAAAATGGTTAATGGTCCGGGAGTAACATCTGGTAGCTGATCTAGTTTGACACATGTGATTGTATGGTCAATGCCTTCTCTATCCAATGCTCTTGAGAGAATGGAAGCTGCTGCTATTCCATCTGCATCCATGTGGGAGACAATTGATACTTCTTCTCTCCTGTATTCTTTCAGGAGATCCGCAGCTTTCTGCAGCACTTCCTGCATACAATGCTGATGGAGTGCTCTCATAAAAAGCTTTTCTTTCGCAGAAAATCCTCTATGAAGACTTTGATTTCTTTAATATATAAGAAATATTTGTGTTAAATAGGGTAAACAATTCAATGCATTAAAAGATGGATATGAATTAGAATCAGTCTACTCTACAGGTATCGGATGGAGAAGCTCTGAAATTCGCCTGTGGGTTCTTCCCAGCGCACTTCTACTGTGTCAACTGAAGCATGGGCAGGGCCTCTGTGGCACCATTCAATCATTTTTTGGATTTTGGAGTCTTCCCCCTCAAAAACAGCTTCTACCCTGCCGTCCCACAGGTTTCTCACCCAGCCAGTCAATCCCAGTTCTATTGCTTGCTTTCTCGTGTTTGACCGGTAGAAAACTCCCTGAACCTGGCCTGAAATGAATAAATGAGCTCTTTTCATGATATCAGTTTCTGCAAGGAATTTATAAAGGTTTCCAATCCTGTTAGTGTTTGGACTGCGAAAGCAGTTGAAGATGTAGACAGCTCTATCAAAGGAGCAAATCCGAGTAGTACTATCAACATACCCTTCACCTTCACATTTCTCATTTCTCTTTTCATATTATCACCATTTTTACGACCACAGATTGATTAGTATCAATGCACTTCTTGATTTCATGCTAAATCATGAAAAATCTTTTCGATTGCGCACATTCACTGGAACG
>CAZFAR010000172.1:0-5971 GCA_964516825.1 uncultured Thermococci archaeon | reverse complement strand
CCCGGATTCCAGAGCTGGTTACAAGGGCAGCCTTTGGATGTACCAGGATTTCTGAGCACGCCACAGGGGAAGACCCGCCATTCTATCTTTTACATTGCCCATTTGAGTGATCCAGAACGCATGTTTTTTGTGACCATGTTGTTAAACCAGATTATCACCTGGATGAGGACACAGCCCGGTACTACCAGTCTGCGCGCTCTGGTCTACATGGATGAAATCTTCGGATTCTTCCCGCCTGTTGCTAATCCGCCTAGCAAGCAGCCAATGCTCACACTGTTGAAGCAGGCACGCGCCTTCGGGGTGGGTATCGTACTGACCACACAGAACCCTGTAGATCTAGACTACAAGGGGCTGACCAATGCAGGAACCTGGTTCATCGGCAGGCTGCAGACTGAGCGGGACAAAATGAGAGTGCTGGATGGACTGGAGAGTGCATCATCGGAAGCAGGCCAGAGGTTGAACCGGAATGAGATCAGCAGAATCATTTCTGCTCTGGGCAACAGGGTCTTCTTATTACATAATGTCCATGAGGAAGCACCAGTCACGTTCCAGACCCGCTGGGCAATGAGCTACCTGAGGGGTCCTCTGACCCGCATGCAAGTACGACAACTACTCAACGGCAAAAAGCCTGATTCTATACCTCAGGCAGCTCCCATCCATTCTGTCGTGACGCCTGAAATGAAATCTGCCCGCTTTGCAGCATCACCGCCTTCAATTTCTCCCAGCATTCGACAGGTTTACCTTCCTGTGCGCAGAGGGTTCCAGTCAGCTCTCCTTGATATTGAGGCTCAAAAAGACATGAATATCCAGAGCCACCAGTTAGTGTATGTGCCAGCGCTTTTCGGAATGGGATACATCCATTTTGTGGAAACCCGCGGGAATGTGGATGAACGCAAAAGTTTTGCCCTGCTCATCAGGCCTCAAACCAGTGCTGTGCGCTGGGAAGATGCTCAGCCCATTGAGGTAACATCCAGAGAACTACTGAATCGTTCGGAGCCAGACTCATCCTTCGATCTAGTGCCAGATTCCATTAATGAGCAAAAAGAAGTCCAGGACCTGGAGAAGAATCTGGCAGATCATCTGTACCGCACCAGCAGTCTCACACTATTATATAGTCCTGTTCTAAAGTCATATTCTCTGCCTAACGAAGGTGAACGTGAATTCAGGATGCGGCTGAGTCAGACAGCTCGTGAAAAAAGAGATGAGGAAGTGGACAAGCTCAATCAACACTATGAAAAGCAGCTGGAAAAGCTTGAGGACAGGCTGCGCCGGTCAGAAGCATCTCTAACCAAGAAAAAGGCCAAGGCTGGAGCCCACGGGCGAGAGATGGCAGTTTCTGTGGGAGAATCTGTTTTAGGAATGTTCATGAGACGAAGGTCTACAAGAGCTGCTTCTACAGCCATGAGCAAGTATCGCCAGCGCGAATTGGCTCAGATGGATGTGAAGGAGGCAGAAGAGAACGTGGAAGCCTTGCAGCAGGAGATTGCAGAACTTGAGAAAGAGCTAAAAGAAGAAGCAGCTGCCATTACCACACGATGGGATGAAACCTTAAAGGAATTTGAAGAAGTTCAGATAAAGCCGCGCAAGAGTGACATTCAGATCGACATAGTGGCACTGGCATGGGTACCCTACTGGTTTTTTATGTACCAGGACCGCAGTGGCATCCGAAGTGAGGTTGTATCAGCATATTGACCCCTTTTCTTTGAATCGTATTCGTCTCGTACGTTCACGGTCCTGCGAGAGATCCTGCATTCTTGGAACAGATCGGAAGCATAATGTATTCCGAATTCTGTCACTCTTACCGCACTTGATTTGGAGGAATAGTCAATTCATGTGACCGAAATCTTTTTTTAAGACCCTTTCCAATACAAGTTCAAGTGATCTACCATGAAATCCAAGTACACGCTGTACATACTGGCGATAATCATCATATTCTCTCTCTGCATAATGCAAGAAATCCCGATTGAAAGAGAATTTGTAAAGGCTAACACAGAATTTCAGGAGTTCAGAATCACTACAAACGAGGATAAGCAATATTCCCCTGCAATCTACAAGGATATTGTTGTCTGGACAGATCAAAGAAATGGAAACGCTGATATCTATGGGTATCGCCTTTCAACACAGGAAGAGTTTCAGATAACTACAGATCCAAATGATCAGGAAAATCCAGCAATCTACGGGGATATTGTAGTCTGGGAAGATCAAAGAAATGACAGGTATGCAATTTACGGGTTTAACCTTTCCACACGTGAAGAGTTTGTCATTTCTGCAACTCCGCACTGGAAATCCAATCCAGCAATCTATGGGGACATTGTAGTCTGGGAAGATTATGGATTAGGACGTCCAGGTATTGTTGCGTACAACCTTTCCACAAATGAGGAATTTCAGGTTAGCGAAAATTCAGAAGAACAAAGGCTGCCAGCGATTTATGGGGATATTGTGGTCTGGCAGGATGAGAGAAATCATCATAGTTTCATCTGCGGGTACAACCTTTCCACACATGAGGAATTTCGTATGGGTGAAGACCACTCCTTTTTCCTTCCAATTCGCGGTCAGTACGACCCAGCAATCTACAAAGATATTGTAGTGTGGACAGAACCTCTATACGGAAATATTTATGGGTACAACCTTTCCACATCAGAGAAATTTATAATAGCTGCAACCTCCTTGAGTAAGTGCAGTCGTGCAGGTCAATCTGTATATGTGGACTCCAGAAGACCCAAAATCTACGAGAATATTGTCGTCTGGGTAGACTGCAGAAACGGTAACGAAGATATTTACGGGTATGACCTTTCTACAGATCAAGAGTTTCAGATTACCACAAATGAATGTCCTCAACACTCTCCGGCTATCTATGGGAATATTGTGGTCTGGAAAGATATCAGAAATGGAAACTGGGATATCTACGGTGCTGATATCTCTTCATCTCTCCTGATAACACCATCCAAATCCAAGACAAGAGCCATTTTCTCTGATTTTTTCTGGACAATTCTGTGGATTGCGTTTATAGCGGTCTTTGTATTCAGTGTAGCGAGGATTATCTGGTATTGGAAGAAATTTAGTTATACATCTAAATTCACGATGAAGCCAAAAGATTTCAAGAGAAATAATGCCTCAGCTTTTTCGCCCATGGTACTTGCTGTTTTATATGCACTAGTAGGACTTTTGTATCTTAGTGGATTGGAACAGTCCTATGGGTTTCTTTTTTTGATTCTTTCTTCTGTCTTTGTTGTCTATTGTTTTTGGAATAAGAAATTCCCTTATATTCGGATAACACAGGATGAGATCATGCTTTTTGAAACTTCAGGACATAGGCCAAGAGTGGTCAAACGAGATGCTGTCCAGAAAGTCATTATTCAGACATGGACCGATCTCCCATACAAGGCTGAGCTACTCCTTTCAAATGGCAAAAAGATGGAAATCGATTTTTCTTCTATAGATGGGAGAGACAAGGAAGATTTGATTCAGACCTTAAGGCAGCTAGTCATGGATCGTTAGATTCGCATTGGTTGCTGGTACTGGTTGCGGATTAGACAAATGATGACCAAAAGAATCGTATACATGAGCTGGCGAGCAAGAGAAAGAGTTAAGCCTACGGTAAGGATGCGGCTGCCGGGATTTGAACCCGGGTTGTGGGCTTGGAAGGCCCAAGTGCTAGCCACTACACCACAGCCGCTCACCACTCAGAGTCAGTGAACACTTATAAGGTTTTCCTAGCCCCCAACTTCCATGCTCACTCATGTTACACGTGTAGCACTTCTGCTCCTTATCAACTTATCCCGATCATTAAAACCTACTTCATGTGTCGCGATCGCACCTCATACCAGATAACAATCATTACAGCGCACATCCCAATGACAAGAACATAGACTAGTTCAACCCCTCCCCCAAATTCCCTACTCAATCTGTAACTTGCCTCTGCCACGATTTTCGTTGTTTCATAAAACAATTCCTTGTTGAAATGTTCTAAATCATCAAATCCAGTATGAATGTAGGGAACCACCTTGCTGAATCTATCTTCCTGATAATAAACTATTTTCCCCTCTCTCACCCAGGTAGTAGCGTGCTCTGACAGTTTTTCTTCTGAAACAGCAGGAATCTTTGCTGCTTCCTTATCCATGGTAGTAATATCCGTAGAAGGTACACCAACCTCCATGAAAGACACAAAATCAGAATATCCCCCAACATCCTCGAAATGCCACCTCTCAGGAGTGTAGCCCAGTATATCCTCAGCAATTGAAGTCACATAAGAATCAAGATCAGAATCCGTTCGGTAGTACGCAGCCCACATCTCCTCATATCTGGGAACACCTCCAATGTACACAGTATCACCTGATGCAATACTGTCCACATTGATGCAGACACTGTTTGAGAGAGCGTGAGAAGAGACAAAAGCTTCAGATCCCAAAAGACCTATTTCCTCACCATCAAGGAATACAAAATACAGAGTAGCCTCCGTATTCTTATCAGCCAGAATACGGGCTGTCTCTAACAATGCTGCCACTCCTGAACCATTGTCTATAGCACCATCAGTGTATACAGAATCATAATGCGCAGTGAGAATGATCTTCTCTTCTGTACCAGGTTTCATCCCTATGACATTGAACCCCTGCACTTCTCTTGAATCAGAAGAAAACTTCACCCATACCACTGTTTCAGGCATTCTCCTCTGCTTTATTAGCAAATAATCCTCATATGAAATGGAGAAAGCCTCCCTGAAGCGGCACTGAAAGGCAGGTTCATTCTCCTTGTAGACCAGACTGATACTGGAGTGGCCCACAATGTCAGAGAATTCTGGATCGTAGTATAACCAGTAGTCAAGAACAGGTATCTTTCCTTCAATGTCTGAGGATTCCTCCAGGAGAACTAATGGTGCTACTATATCATATGAGATATCCAGGTATCTCATGGCAGGAGGAATAGCCTTATCAGCCAGATCCAATTGGTCATAAGTGGAAAAATCGCCATCAAAATCAATGATCAGGATGAATTCAGTAATTTGGAAGGTGGTAAACTGGAATTCTTCCATTTCAACGTAGTATCCATACTCCTCTAACGTCTCGCAAATGTAGAGAGCAGCAGAATAACTCCCTCCAATGATCTCATCATCGACAGTCCCTGATCCTGCCAGCCGTGGTGAGCATTCTACGAGTTTTTCTACGTGAAAAAGTGCTTTTTCCAGACTTACCTCGTCTCCAATTTTCCCCAGTGAAGAAATGCACAGAAAAAGAACAAGAAGAAAAGCGAAAATCTTCATGTGTATCCAATCTTTTTGAGCAAATCTTTTCTTTCCTGTCTCTGGGATTCCGTCTCTATGGATTCTGCTGCTGTTCCGTCCACAACGCCAACGACTGCTTTTCCCAGGTTCGTTTCTGCTGCAATGACCTGCAGAGGGTTCTCAGAAGCTGCATAAACAGTACAGGTGGTAGGGTACGCCTTTACTGAATTCAGAACGTTTATGGGAAATGCTTCCTGCATCATGATCACAAAGACATGGCCAGCCCCTATGGCACAGCATGCCTTACCAGCATACTCTTTCAGGGAGTCATTGTTTCCTTCAACTCTGGTGAGCTTGGGCTTGGCTTCATTCATGGCAATGCCAAATTCAATTCCTGGGACAGCAGTCTTTAATGTTAGAGCCAGGTCGTCCACAGTGAATACGGAAAAATTTCCCTGTCCAATAATACATTCCACACCTTCAGGTTTTTCTATGTCAATTACTTCGAACATGGAACCACCATTTCTCCTCTCTTGAGAGGCTTTTATATATTTCGGAAAGATAGTTTACCAATTATCTATGGTAATGCTGGAGAGAATAACGACCTGGGAAATTGTTACACGTGTAACAAATCTATGAGTAATGAGATCAATGTACAAGTATACCCTCTTCAGCCAGAGCCAAATTTATTCTTCCTGGGCTATTGGATGCCACAGACCAATTCCTTTCACTCTGCAATCTCGGCAAATGTCA
>CAZFAR010000171.1:0-6075 GCA_964516825.1 uncultured Thermococci archaeon | reverse complement strand
CCTATAATGTACGAAGGTGACTATGATCTCGTAAATGCTGACATCATCAATCTGCACTACCCTCATGAGTATCCTCAATGGAATGTCTTTCCCAATGAAGCTTATTTTCTGGATAGAAAAAGTGTAATAGCCTCATATCCTCGAGAAGAGTTCTTATGGGACAGGAAGAAACCTCTATACATTGGGGAGTTTCTATGGATTCCGCCATTATCACCTCACCCACACACCATTTTCTACGGAAATGAAGCATTCACCAATTCTGAGGTGTACAGGAATAAAGCCAAGGCAGAAGCCTGGAAAATGTATATAGAAGCCTTCAGATCGCAGGGAGTCAACGGATACTGCCCCTGGAATGTGCTGGAGGGTGGGGACTACCCAACGCCCCTCTCAGAAGCGCTGGATCAGGTATTTGAGCCTTTTTTTGGGTTCATAAAAGAGTATGATACACGTTTCTACTCTGGCCAACCAGTGAAGAGAACATTAGTAATGTGCAATGATACGCATGAACAAGCCCAGGTAGGAGTAAGATGGTCTATTGGGCAGGAATCGGGGGAGAAAACCCTGATATTGGAACCAGCAGACTACACTGAAGTCACCATCAACTTTACAGCCCCCTCCATTGATGTTGAAAACTCCTTTGAATTCTCTGTTACCATGATGTGCAATTCGCATGTGCATGAAATTAGAAAAGAGTATGAGGTCTTCCCCTGGAAACTGTTGAACATTACTGGAAGAATTGCTCTGTACGATCCTGTGGGTGAAACGAAAAAGATTTTGGATGAGAATAGTATTGCATATGAACTCGTTGACACATTGGTTGTGCCCTCAGACTATGATCTATTAATTATCGGGTACCACGCTCTCAAGGACCCTCCCATCCCTACTGTTGGTGGGCCTGGGGTACTTGACTTTCAGGGAAATATTCTCTGTTTTGAGCAGGAAACCCTTTCCCTTTTTGGGTTAAGTGTCACAGATCATGATTCTACCATTGTTTTTGAGAGAGTACCAGTATTTAACCTGGATGAAAATGATCTGCGATTCTGGCGTGGTGACAATCTAGTCTCAAGAAAGGATATTGCCAAAGCGACAGGATATATACCATTGATGGACAGTGGCGGGAGTGGCGGGTTAGAATACACGCCTCTACTTGAGTACCACCATGGAAAGGGAAATATCTTATTCTGTCAGGTGTTGGTAACAGAAAAGTATGGTACAGAACCCATGGCTCAATATCTTTTCCAGGTGCTGGTGGATTACGCTCTTGACTTGAGAGGGTTTCCCCGAACATTAGGAGTCGTTGGGAAAAGTGAGTTTCTTGATTCCTTAAACGTTAAATACGAGAAAACGCACACTTTTGATTATGACATTCTTCTGATAACAGAAGAAGTTGACCCTGAAGAATTGGGATCTTTTGTCTTCAATGGCGGTATTGCATGGCTCCACGGGTTAGAACCAGAGTACATTGCCAAGATTGTGGACATCAAATTCGATCAAGTGAACTACGATGATTTGCCTGTTCTTTTGCTGGATACAGAACTCACCAGAGGATTGACAAATCAGGAATTCTACTGGACAGGCGAAAGAGTGGGATGGTGGCTCCCCTTTTCAACTGACATTGCCTCCTATTTCATTTCTGGTAGTGGGACACCATTGACCAGTCCGTGTGTTCTCATGAAAGTCAACTACGGAAAAGGGTTCTACATTGTTGATACCATACAGTGGGAATACAATACAATGCAGTCAGCCCGAATTGTTTCAATGTTACTGACCAATTTAGGCATTCTGATGAACCCTTCTGCGTTGACTATACAGGCTGAAGCAATGGACATAGAAGAGGTCTTCCTAGGAGAAACGGGAGAATATTTCTACGCCTTTTACACCAACGGGTATTTAGGAACATTTATTGATTTCCAGAATACTGGACAATATATCTTCAGAGTATATGCATGGGCAGACATAGCACAAGATAAGGGTGCTATTCTGGATTTGATGATAGACAGACAATCTGTTGGTACTCTCGAGGTGACTAACATTGGTGTGTACACACTGGAGTGTTTTGTTCAGGAAGGTGTTCATGAAATAGGTGTTGCATTTACTAATGACTATTGGAATCCTCCTTCTGAAGATAGGAATCTATATGTGGACAGAATTGAAATCTCGTACAGACAGAGTACTCATGCTTATTTTACTTATTTTACTTATTTTACTTGTTTTGTTAGTTTTGATCATTTCAGCTTCTTTGCTTGTTTTGCTTACTTTCTGAAGTGTTGATTCAAGAATACCCTCTTATTGGAGAGCTACTGCTCTATGCATAATAGTTTTAAAGCACAACTCCATGAATTCGTTATGTATGAAGTTGCCCTTACCTATGCTGTTATAGCAGGATTCATGAGTGTACTGCTCATGTTATACGCTGTAGAGAAGAAGAATGATCACTTCTTTTTATTTTCACTCTTGTTCCTAATTATTTCCTGGGGAGGCATTGAATGGGCATCATGGCTCCAGGGATACAATCTCTTTGAGCTGGTATTTACACCTGTTGTGCCTCTAGCAAGTTATTTTGTGGGTTGGGGAGTATTCATAATTTATGTATCAGAAAAGTATTTCAAGAGAAGGTACTGGGTTGTGGCCTTGGTGGTGGTAGCATTTTTCATCTGGATTTCCACTTTCTGTATGAATTGTCTTTTAGACTAAGACAGAACTCTCATAACCCGAAACGATATCTATATCTAGACTTCTTTCATTCTAAATTACCCACCGAATTCTGATGTTACACGTGTAACAAATTGAATGGGTTCAAGAATTCACAAAATGAGGAGCTCACAAGAGGTTGTGAAGCTGACCACACCAACCATGATCTTTCTATAAGACTTGATGAAAGGCTTATAAAGGATGGAACATGAGAGAGGAAGGTGATGAAATGTCTCCGGAACATACAGAAATTGACCCTCACGTTTTGGAAGATCCTGAAATCGCCAAACAGGCAGTTATTCAGTTGATTCAGACCAAGGCTGAACTTGAGGATATTATCGATACCCTTGAAATGCTTTCAGATCCCGAATTTCGAAAATCCATGAATGAAGCCTTAGCAGAGGCAGAAAGGGGAGATACTGTAATCTTTGAAAACACTGAAGAGCTGAAGAGATTCTTGGAGGAATGACATGGGCATGAAGCCCGAATTTACACGGGCATTTTTGAAGAAAGTCAAGCATCTGAATTCACCCTTGAAGGAACGCTTCCTCAAAGCTGTCAATGATATCCTTTCAAATCCTCAAAAGGGCACTCTTATCACGTACCGTGGACAGAAATGCCAGAAGTATCGTTTCGGTGATTATAGAATCATCTACCAAATGAAAATTGGCCAGGATCATATCTTATTTCTCGTCCTTGATCATCGAAAAAGAGTCTATAAGCGATAGAAATTACCGTGTTCTTGAGATTGTTGCCATTGTTGTTATCATAATCTAGATGGAAGAGAGATATAAATCGTTTATTCCAAAAGATGGAGGATAATGATCCTTTGGAGGTCGTCAAATAGACTGGGCATGAATCAAGCGGCCACCAATCTGCTCCTTTGAGAGCGAATGGAGGATTGCCGCGTTCAAACTTACCCTTCTCTGTCCTTTCTATCATGAGAGAGACAGCCACATAAGCAGGGGGAACCTCAGGTTCCCCAGCTCTAAGGAATCCTCTATATCAATTTTCTGGGATAATCAGTCAGCACATCTGGACCTTTGGAACCCACCACCACCGTATCCTCAACTCTCACCCCCCAGGGCCCTGTATAGAGTCCACAGTTACCTACAGAAATAACCATGTTAGCCCTTAGAGGTGGTGGCTTTTTCTCACCATGGAAAAAGGCATGACCAGCTGGAAGGGGTGCTTCCTCAAATTCTATACCCACTCCATGAATAGGAGGACCAAAAACATGTTCTGCATGACCCCCATCTCTGAGTATTCCCTGCAGGGTTTGCTCCAGTTCTCCCATCTCAACACCTTCCCTAACCTTAGAAATTATGAGCTGCTGAGCTTTCAGGTAAAGGTCATAGGCAGCTTTCTGCTCTGATGTTGGCTCTCCCACACAGATAGTTCTGCAAATATCTGCACTGTAGTTGTTGACGATAGGGTGCACATCAATCATCACCAGATCACCCTTCTGCAGTATCCGGGATGTTGGAAGACCATGGGCAATGTTCGTGCGTGGACCAGAGGAAACGTAAGTTCTCCAGAATTCTTCAGCACCAGCCTGCCTCATAGCATACTCTGCTTCGGCAGCCACCTGGCTTTCAGTAATCCCTGCCTTGACAGCCTCCACTGCTGCTTTCATCCCCTTTTCAGCCACCTTGGCTGCTCTTCTTATGCGCTGAATTTCTTCATCTTCTTTTACTATGCGCAGCTCAGAAAGTATGTGAGTGCAGTCCTTGACCTGTACGTCTGAGGGTTTGGCATGAGGATGAGTGAGCATACCCATCATTGACTGGGTGAGGAAGGTGTACTCCAGCCCTACAATGCCCTTGCTGATTCCAAAATATTCAAGATTGTGTGCAATGGAGTGGATCATTCCTATTTCATCATCGAACCCTGCAATGTTGTCAAAATAGGCCAACCTCTTGACATCTTCAAGGTCAGTTTTCGGCACTCCTAATGCTACCTTTCCCTCACTTGTGATCATGGCATATGCACACAGTCTTCCATCTCCAGTAAGGTAGTACATGTTGGAGGGTTTGGTGAGCAGCAGAACATCAAACTCTTTCATGAGCTTGGTGCATCTCTCAATACGTTTTTCATGAATTTGGGAGCTCATTTTCTACATCTCTTACACTCTTGATGATTACATCTCTTAGGAATTCTTTTTGTTTTGTTTCTTTTAAATTCATCGCATTCTGCCCTTTGCTATCTATTCAATCTGTTCAGCAATGAAGCTGGTAATCATAGTATTCAATCTGGCTATCAGATTACAGTGACTTTCGTAAACTAATTTCGATTCCACAAAATGCATAGGGAAGATAAGTTTCAGATTCATAAACGACCAAATATTTAGATTCTGGAAAATTGTCTTTTTCTAGGTCTTGTCAGTGGATTTTGAAATTCTGAAAACATCAGCAGGATATCCCATAGCTCTGCATTCGATTTCCTCAACCTTGTGATGATGTCCTGTTATCCACTCCATCATGCTCTGAAGCATTCCTTGATAAATACCGCATACTGGTGTTTGAGATGAGATCCCATCACTCTCAGGATAATCCTTGTCAATCAGGAGAAAGCAACTATCCTCTTCTTTGAGCTCAATTCGAGTCTTGTACAGCAACGATGGAAATCTTTTTTCGGAGTCCTCCTTCCACTTTGCCAGGACAAGGTACATCCTCTTGGTTTCAGGCACGAGACGGCCTGCAATTTGAAGGGCTTTTGCTATTCCAAAACGTCCTTGTATTGCGACCCGCACAGCCTCCTTGCCAGCCATGATTTGGAGACTACGAGCACCTTTACTCCCAAAAAGTTCAATAAGGGAACGAATAAAAGTAGTGTAGTCCTCCACAGGAATTTCTAGCTCATCGTTGTCTGGAGGAAAGTTGTCAATGTATTTCTGCAGACGAGCGTAGTTCAGAATCGATTTTAGGCCGCCATGACCAACAATATTCTCAATAGTCTTCAACCAGGTCCTCATTGAGAAATTATCGATTTTCCTCTCTTCTAACATTGCTAATCACTCCATCTCAATTGTCAAACAAAGAAAGACCACTACACTAGGCCAGCAACTTCCTCTGCAGTTCTCTTCATATCCAGAAAAACTAACCCAAGTTTGGCATCTTTTCTCGCTAAAGCTGTTAATACTGCGTTATCTCCTGAAGCCATTAGAACTACATACCCATTCTCCCCCTTGACATAGACTTCGGAGAGTTCACCACGAGCCAATTCTCTTGCAGTTCGCTCTCCCAGGGAAAGCATGGCTGCAGACATGGCAGCCACTCGGTCTTCTTCCACATCCCGTGGCAGAGCTGAAGCAATCATCAATCCATCCACTGATACCACTGCAGACGCTTCAATGTCAGGTGTAGCAGCTTCTAAGTTTTTCAG
>CAZFAR010000170.1:0-6109 GCA_964516825.1 uncultured Thermococci archaeon | reverse complement strand
GATCTGGTTTCCGCAGAAGTTTCTGTATATCATGAGGTTACGAAGCCTTCTGAAAGAGAATGCTACCTCTTCACGTGGGAAAAGCCAGATCCCTACACTGTATGGAAGTCTGCTTCTCCCGTTTCTGCAGACGCCTCGATCCAGAACAGTGAAATAGTGTGGACAATAACCTTTTCATTGAGTGAAATAGCATCCCCTGGTGAATGGACACTGGATATTACAGTATACGATGTACCTCATCAGCATGACCATGTATTAGAGCATGTAGTTGTGACCAAGTATGTATCATTCCATCTGCAGGATACATCCCGTGGTTATACAGCCAGAATCAATTTTGGAAAGGCTGAGCCTGGAGAGGAGCTGTCGCGGATTTCTCTTTTTGTGGTAGTGACATCCAATTCTCTTGTGAACATTCTGGTACAGGGGGAGGATTTATACTCTCAGGAGGGGGGAGTTTTACCAGTGGAGAGCTTTTCCGTTGAAACGTCTTCAGGGAATGTAATACAATTGGATGGTTCAAGGCAGGCTGTATGTCTCACGTATGCTGAGAAGAGTGGATTTAACAAGAAGGTTAAAATTTTGCTTGTATTTTACGGAAAACTTCCAGAGGTAATAGAAGCAGGTACTTACTCTGGGGTCTGGTACATCATTGTAGAAGCAGTGTAGTTCGAACGTTGACTGTGTGCTGAATTCTGCTTGCGTAAATGAAGCATTTGAGGTAGGAAATGTTACACGTGTAACAATTGGGAAGAAAATCCTTGTCAGAAGCACAATATTGGACCGTACAGCATTCCTGTTCTGGATAGATGTGTGAGTACATAATAATCAACAATGAGCACTACAGCTTCTCTGAATCTCGTTCCAGTTCTTCCAGATCATATCCAATATCAATATTTTTTGCCAATTCCAACATTTCCACATAGGTCAAATCTGTCATAGAGGCAGCCCTGCGTAAGGTGATTCTATGATCTTTCAAAAGACTTAGTGCTTTTTCCTTTTTCCACTCAGAGATACCCCCTTATCAGGAGTCTTCGCACAGCCTCAGCTCTATCAATCTTCTCTTCTTCCTGTATCTTCTCGAGGTCTCTGAAGTATTTTTCGGGAATCCGTGATGTTATGACTTTCGTGATATCACCATTAAATCTATGCCCAATTCGATACCATGTAAGTATTTGCAGAATCAGACAATAGACACAACTACTGTAAAAGATGCCTCTGACTCAACGTACAATGTATATTTCCCAGAATAAGCCACAAGAATAAAGGTATCTCCCTCTATCTCTTCAATCAATTCGCCCAGCAACAAAATCGAAGCTGCATGCCCCTTGTACAATCCACCTATAACAAACCTTGAAAAGCGGAGAATAATCGTCTTCCCATGCAGATCCCCGGGAATATCAAAGTACACCATTTTTCCCTGCTCAAAATGATATTCATACTTGTTGACAGGATACAGTACATTTTCGGACTCCAGTATCCTCTGATAGTCAATTTTCTGGGGTCCTACAGCGTAAACGGCTGATTGTCCTGATACAAACACTAGAGGGAGGACATCACTCCCCAACAAGGGTGTCAAGGGATTCTCATAGTAAGCAGGAGGACATGTATCATCTGCAGGAGATGTCCATCGAGAACTGAACCAGTAAATCACATTTTTCCCCTGTAAGAAGGCTAACGCTTCATCAGAAGACATAGTATACAACGGAACTGCTTCCAGTCCATCCAAGGGAAAGATCTTCTTATCAATGTAGTAGTACCTTATATCGTACATAGCTATACACTTGTCTTCCGGAGTGTTCTCATGCAGCCATTTCCAGCAAGGAGTATCATGCGGGTAGAATTGTCTTACGTACGCCCATTGATCCAAAGGACGATCCGGAAACTGCTTCAAATGAGAAGCTACCATCAATGGACCTGTGACCACCAATCCAAAGACTAGAATGCTCAAGGAAACCATTAATGCGAATTGCAGTGAACGCTTGAAGATACTGAACGACAAACACTCGGACTTGTAGATCAGCCACGCAAAAAAGGAAGCATAAACAGGAATATATACCAGGAGATAACGATCAAAAGCTGGTCTTACAAAAAAAATAAATATGGAAGCCAGAAAACAGAGAGCAAGCCACTTCTTCTCATTTGTTTTTGGCCTCACAAAGATTAGAAACAGCACTCCTACCACGATGAGAAGGGGAAGCAGGGGACGGACTGAGCTGATCCTGTTCACCAAGAAGTCCAGAATCGAGAAGGGTGACGTCACCTCCAATCCTGCGTAGATTCTCTGAGTCCTGAAATGGGAAGCATTAGACACCCACAGTAAATTTTCTAACTGGTGCCCTCTACCGAATAGAGGGAACAGAGGATTTCCTGTGAAATAAAAATTTCTCACATAAACGGGGAGAGCCAGAATTCCAGGGATAACCAGTGTTACAAGAAAGGCTTTTGCAGAGAATTTCTTTCTCGCATAAGCCAGAATCAGGAAAAGGAAAGAAACCAGTGCAAGATAGCTCGTCAGACAGGCAAATCCCAGAAATACTGCTGAAATATACAACGAATTAACATTATCTTCCAGAATGTATCGTGTGAGATAGAATAAAAAGAGCGCATGAAAGAAGATGAGCAGAGTCAGATAATGGGGAGATGCAGAAAAAGCAAGAAAGAATGGTACTGCCAGAGCAGCTGCCACTGCATACATTCTGTGGGAGGGAATGGTCTGGTTGGAAAAGAGAAAGGTGACTATCAACGACAGGAGGCCAGCAATATAGCTCAGAATAGTCATGAACTGGACATGCGGTCCCCCAGATATCACGTAGATGTAGCAGCCCAGCATCTGGTATCCAGACGGGTAGGCTGCACTCATTTCTATCCCTATAGATGGACCAAATAGTACAGGGAGTCCACCATTCTCGTAAATGATTTTTGAATAGTATGCCTGGTACGCCAGAGAATCCCATTCCAGGGGCGGGAGCAGTAACGCATACAGCAGTCCCAGGAAGAGGATAACCCCAAAGAAGATACATATCCTCTTTTCTGATTGATTCAGTACAATTTTTATTTCTGGAAGTTCAAAATTTTTGCGGGGAATCAAGAATATTCCAGAGAAAAAGGCTAAATCCATTAACAAGATATTCCTCAGAGTTAATAACTGCAAAGCTGCCAGAATGAAGGTCAAAAGTGAGGTTACCCCAAATCCAAAAGCAAAACTCAGGAGAATCTGTTCACAAAATGAAGCTTTGAACCATTTTTTTACAATGATAAATCCCTTCAGAAACAATAGGATCAGACTGAGTAATCCGAGGATTGATGAAAATGTAATACGTGCAGAGAGCAGAATCAGAAAAATGGCTGGAGAATGTAACAGGAGACTAACTAATTCAGTGAACACATCCTGATTTATGCCAAATTTGGTAACTTCCTCATAGCTGGCAAATAAATTGAAGATGACTCCGAATAAGAGGAATCCAGACAAGAAAATGGGTAGTAGGTTACGATTTCTGAAAGAGAGAAGTACACCAAGGATTATATAAGAAAGGATCACCACAAAAGGCATGAGAGGCTTCTCGTAGATGAGGGTCCTTAGAAAGAGGAATGCCTTCATGATGATAGAATGCTGCCAGATCGCAATTATTATAATGAATAGGAATGCTGTATTTCTGAGAATGCTACTCTTCAGGTGTGTCACCTCGTTAACAGGTTCTGGCAACTGCTCTTAAAAAGGTTTGTCAATGGATTATGATCAATGTTACACGTGTAACATTTCATTGGATTTTCAGAAAAGAAGACTCAAATCACAGTGTCATCAAAGAGATTCGAATCTACTGATGTACTCCAGCACTGTCTTGCATCAGAATGGATATATTAAGCCAGATCCCGTATTTATCAGGACTGTTCTCTCATCTTTGGATAGATCTCCAGATGACACAAGATTCCTGAATGCAGCATAAGTGGCAGCTCCTTCTGGACAGGCATATATGCCTTCATATCTCGCAAGCTCTCTTACGGATTGCACAATTTCTTCATCTGTCACTTTTACTGCTGTACCTTTGCTGTCCCTTATAGTTTGGATGATCAGTCTATCTGCAAAAGGATGAGGAACTTTCAATCCTGCTGCAATCGTTTCTGGATTTTCCCACTCCTCAGCAGTCTTATCACCCTGTTCAAAAGCCTTCACAATGGGTGCACATCCAGATGATTGAACTGAGATCATTTTGGGCTTCCCGTTCATCCAGCCAATTTCTTCGAGTTCTTGAAAGGCTTTCCAGATTCCAATTAATCCTGTTCCTCCTCCTGTTGGATAGATGATGGTATCAGGTGGCTCCCAGTGAAAGTATTCTGCAATTTCTAATCCCATAGCTTTCTTTCCCTCCAGTCTGTAGGGCTCTTTTAAAGTGGACATATCAAACCAGTTTCTGCCCTCAGTCTGCATGAGTATCCCTGCATCCTGTATCGTTCCTCTGACGAAGTGGACATCAGCATCTGCAGTATGACATTCTCTCTTGCAGACTTCAGGAGAATCTTCTGGCATGTAGACATGTGCCTTTATTCCAGCTCTTGCACAGTAGAAGGAGAGGGCAGCTCCAGCATTTCCTGCTGATGGCATGGCAATGTCCGTTATTTTGAGTTCTTTTGCTTTTGACACCGCTACTGCTAATCCGCGTGCTTTGAAGGTGCCTGTTGGATTTAGTGATTCATCCTTTATCCACAGATTTGTGTGTCTTCTTGAAGGTAAAATGGGAGTGAACCCTTCTCCTAATGTTACAATGTTTTTTCTGTTCTGTACAGGTAGAAATTCGAAATATCTCCAGAGTGTTCCCTCTCGGCCAGAGATGTGCTCCTTTTTCAGGGTCTTTTTTATTTTGTCGAGATCATATCTTACGAGAAGGGTACTCCCACATTTTTTGCACACAGAATGGATTTCCGTGTGGGAGTAGTGGGCATGACACGTACTGCATTCAAGGGATCTGACGAACATGGGATATCTCCTTGCTCTTGGGGTTGAGTCAGTGGATTTTGATGGGAGAAGTAAATGTTTTGATTCTTAAAACTTATGGTAGCATGGGGCTGTCTTTATGGCATCGTTCATTTGTTACACGTGTGTCATTTTTGGCTTTCCACTTGGAATTGAAGCTCTCAGAAAACTACTTTCCACGCTGCGGTAGCATCAAGAATTTCAACTTCATGGTTCTCATACGATAGATTTATGAAGTAGTAGATATAGTAGGTAGTAGGTAGTAGGTATATTATGAGGATTTCTATGAACAGGGCAGATAATTTCAAGGACCTCAAAGTATACCAAATAAATGCTTGTCAGATTTTCTTTCTATCATACAGATATTTCAGATAGTCTATTACACCTCTTTCTATGGAAAAACATACAGGGATGAACAGGTCTTTTTCATTCAGCAACGACGCGTATCCACAACCTCCTCCACACACTAGTGCAATTTCACACTCTGCACATCTGCCCACGTTAAAGATGGTCCGCTTTCTCCATGCATCATGCTTTTCATTGAACACTAATTCAGGTGTGTACACACCAATCCTTTGCTCTTTCCAGCCCAGAGTGCCGCGGCAGGGGTATATATCCCCAAAAGGATCGAATACATATCTCTTGGTGACTGCATTGCAGTTCCAGAAAGAAGGCCAGAATCTGGGATGCTCATTCAGGAGAGTACGGAGCTTCTTGAAAGGATAGGGTTCAAAGAAGTTCAGTTCTGGATTCCTTGAAAGTTCAATCACTTTTTCATAAACCTCCATCACCTGGTCAGCAGTTTCAGGATCAATAGTCTGTTCACACAGGTAGGCGAGTGAGAACCCAATGTTCGGATCTTCAGTCCATTTCTTTTCTTTAAAGAAAGCAGCCAACTCACCGATTTTGGAAAGGATTTCGGGGTCTGAATTGGTGCGAATGAGCAGGGGAAGTCCCATTTTTCTGGCTTCTTCAATATGCTTCACAATTGTGTCAAAGGTGTCTTTCCCTTTTCTGAAGATGCGTCTCTTATTGTGGATGGAAGGAGGGCCATCCAGGGTGATCTGCATATGATGTATTAAGACTGAAGAGAGATCAGATAGAAAATGATTCAATTCCACTCCATTGGTGAATATAGTA
>CAZFAR010000169.1:0-6137 GCA_964516825.1 uncultured Thermococci archaeon | reverse complement strand
AACTTCCTACCTCTCCTCTGACATTCCCTGATAGCGCTCACTACCGCATGGAAATTTCTGGAGTAGAGAGATTGTCCACTCTGGAAGCCTTGGTAGATGAAATGGAGAAAAGAGATGTACCCATACACAGGCTGATCAGCGTAGTTATGGGTTCGACTCTTCTGGATGATGAAGAACTGACAGGCTTTGCTCGATTGGCGAAAGAGAAAAAAATGGAGGTCGTCCTCACCCCGGGACCCAGGTCAAGCTGGGACACAGGTAGGCAGCTCGTAACTCCTGAAGGAGGATTATCTGGATTGAGAGTGAGAGGGAGTGACAATCTCTCCTACCTGATTGCAGACATTGTACGATCAGCAGAGTTGGGCTTCAGAGGCTTTCTCGTCCTGGATGAAGGAGCACTGTACTTGCTCTCCAACTTGAGAAAAGAGGGGATAATACCCCAGGACACTATCTTCAAGGTCAGCATATATGCAGGACATGCAAATGCTGCAGGCGGAAAGGTCCTCGAATCTCTGGGCGCCAACACCTTCAACCCTGTAGGAGATTTGAGTCTTCCAATGTTCGCTTCTATCAGGAAAGCTGTAAGAATACCAATAGACATCCACGTAATCTTATCTGAGTCCTTCGGTGGATTCAACAGAATGTGGGAGGCACCCGAACTAGCGAGAGTGACAGCTCCCTGCTACTTCAAGATAGAGCCAGGAACTGCACTTGCTGCTGGAGGAGGTATCTACAAGCCCTGGACTGCAGAAGAATTTCTGGCAAAGTTCGTCAGAGAAAAGGTGAAATATGCAGAAACTATCAGGGACATTATTGAAAAGATCAATCCAGATTTGAAACTGTCGAAACAGGGGCCCTCGGATCTTGCTATACCAAAGCCTTGATTATTCTTGAGGGTCTTCTTGCTTTTTGACTAAAAAATCTTCGCAGAGCTGACTAAAGCCATTGGAGACAATACTACATGCAGGAGGCGATGAGCACTTATCTACTATCTCAAATCATTAAAGGAGGAGATGTCATATGGGTGAAAAAGGTGTTACTGTATTTCTGGAAGACTTCTTTGATAAGGACAGCATTCATGAAGAAAAGAATAACAAGAGAAACAGGAAAACATGTAGAATTTTCTGCTGGAACATTAGAAATCCATCACTATCTAGGGCTAGAAAACAGGCTCTCTGGCTCAGGAAAATGCCCTTTGACGTTCTGATCTTGACTGAAACGAAGAATAGTGCAGGATGCAGCTTCCTCGAGCAGTATTTCGGATTTTGTGGTTACCATGTGTTTTTCCCTAAGCCTGGAGAAAACGAGTACGGTACAATGATCATCTCTAGGTTTCTGTCCGAAAAGAGTCCCTTTTCTAATAGTGTAAACCATTTTAGAGCTCGTGTTGTTTCAATAAGACTTATGGAATTTCTGGATATAGAGGTCATTGGTACATATGCTCCATCAAGAGATGCCAGTGATACAAGAAAAGAGAGAAAACACCAATTCCTAGAATCCATTAAGAAAGCACTGGAATTGTCAAGTCCTCTCACTTCACTTATTTTTTGTGGTGACTTCAACATTTTGGAGCCAAATCATATTCCACATTATTCTAGATTTGAGAGCTGGGAATATGATTTCTATAATCATTTGCTTGATATTTCTTTGAAAGATGCTTTCAGAATCCACACTCAGAATGAAATGGATTATAGCTGGGTAGGTCGGACCGGTGATGGTTATAGATTCGACCACTGCTTCGTTTCTCACGATCTTGCGCCTCTAGTTGCAGAATGCTACTACCTGCATGAACCGAGAAACAGAAAACTGAGCGATCATTCAGGTATAGTGACTACTTTGGAGACAATCAATCATAGTACAAAGCAAATATAAAACAATATCAAATAGTAAACAGAGACGAGTTGAAAGAAAAACCATTCTTGCCTCTAAGAGTGGGTTTGTCAAAGTACCAATCTAAGTATTTACTTGTCTGACTATAAAGGGTTTTTTCCCTGACTTAATCGTTCTACTGACCATTCTGAGCATGTTGTGAGTAAAAAAGATAATTCATTCAAATGCTACACGTGTAACACCAATACTCCGTGGACAAGGACTTTCTCGTGCGCAACATTTAAAAGGCAAATATGTTTACCTTAGTAAAGTCACGTTGATGAGGTGAGATGATGCCTAAAGAGACAATCGAAGTCCTCCTAGAAGAGGGAAAAACATTTCCCCCACCAGAAGATTTCAGAAAAAAGGCGTGGGTGAAAGACGAGAGTATATACAAGAAGGCTGAAGCAGATTTTGAGGGATTCTGGGCCAGCTTTGCAGAAGAACTGGACTGGTTCCGGAAATGGGATAGAGTTCTAGAATGGGACCCTCCCTGGGCCAAATGGTTTACCAATGGGAAATTGAATGTGAGCTACAACTGTCTGGACAGGCATATTACCACATTCAGGAAGAATAAAGCAGCTATTATCTGGGAAGGTGAACCAGGCGATGCAAGAGTGTACACGTACTGGGATCTTTACAGGGAAGTGTCGAGATTTGCTAATGTCCTGAAAGGATTAGGTGTCAGGAAAGGTGATCGAGTAGCGCTCTACCTGCCCATGATTCCTGAGCTCCCCATTGCCATGCTGGCCTGTACCCGCATCGGTGCTGTCCACAGCATCGTCTTTGGTGGATTCAGTCCTATGTCTTTGCAGGACAGGATCAATGATGCTGAGGCAAAGATTCTTATCACTTCAGATGGTGGATGGAGAAGAGGGAAAATAGTTCCACTAAAAGAAAATGCAGATGAAGCTTTGAAGAACACTCCTTCCATAGAACGTGTGATAGTGGTGCGAAGGACAGAAAATGACATACCTTTCAAGAAGGGAAGAGACTTATGGTGGCATGACCTGATGAAAGACGCTTCCCCTGTCTGCGACCCAGAACCCATGGATGCTGAAGATATCCTGTACATTCTGTACACCTCCGGTACCACAGCAAAGCCAAAGGGTGTGGTCCATACGACAGGAGGATATTTAACTGGCGTTTATGCGACAACAAAGTGGGTATTCGATCTCAAAGAAGAAGATACCTACTGGTGCACTGCAGATATTGGCTGGGTTACAGGTCACAGTTATATCGTATACGGCCCCCTGGCTCTGGGTACTACGAGTTTAATGTACGAAGGATCTCCTGATTACCCTGATAAGGACAGGTTCTGGGATATTGTGGAGAAGTATGGTGTCACTGTCTTCTACACTGCTCCTACAGCAATCAGGGCCTTCATGCAGTGGGGAACAAACTATCCTGAAATGCATGACTTGAGCACGCTGCGGTTACTGGGAACTGTAGGTGAACCCATCAATCCTGCAGCCTGGATGTGGTATTACGAGGTTATTGGCAAGGAGAAATGTCCTATCGTTGATACCTGGTGGCAGACTGAAACTGGTATGATTTTGATCACTCCATTGCCTGGTGTGACGACGTTGAAGCCGGGAAGTGCTACAAAGCCTTTTCCCAGTCTGGGAGCAGATGTGGTAGATGAGAAAGGGAATTCTGTGCCTCCGGGAGGCGGAGGGTACCTGGTGATGACCACTCCTTGGCCTGCCATGCTGAGAACATTATACAAGGACCCTGACAGGTATGTGGAAACATACTGGAATCGCTACGGGAAGGAAATCTACTTTCCAGGAGATGGTGCAAAGAAAGACTCAGACGGGTACTTATGGATACTAGGGCGTGTGGATGATGTCATGAACGTTTCCGGCCACAGAATCAGCACGATGGAGGTTGAATCTGCTTTGGTGGATCATTCTACAGTGGCAGAAGCTGCTGTAGTGGGAAGACCGCATGATGTGAAAGGACAGGGCATCATGGCTTTCGTCATATTGAAGAGCGGCAACAAACCTTCTGAGGAGCTGGAAGCTGAATTAAAGAAGCATGTGGGTACTATCATTGGTCCTATTGCAAGACCGGACTGGATCGTTTTCACTGAAGACCTTCCAAAGACCAGATCAGGTAAGATCATGCGGAGGCTCCTGAAGGACATTGCTGAAGGAAAAGAACTTGGAGATACTACAACGCTGCGTGATACATCAATTGTAGAACAGATAAAGGCTAAGGTAAAGTAGTTTTTTCATTTTTTTGTTTATTTTCATCTCCTTTTGGTTTGTCCTAGTATTATTGATATTGGATGGTCTGTTCGACTGTTCTTGAGTAGATGCTATTAAGTTACTCACTTCCTGTTACACGTGTAACATGAACATTGATTGCTCAATAATCTAACCAAAACTATTTATACAATCAGAAGGAGCACCATGTATGGGTGTACTAATCACATCAACCAAGGAGAATGCAGGCAAGACCATGGTCGGCCTAGGAATCGGGTTGAACCATCCGGGAAAAGTGGGATTTTTCAAACCATTGGGAACCAACCTGGTCCAGGGGATTGATGAAGATGTCCTTCTGTTCACGGAAGTATTCAAGTTGAGAGAAAATCCAGAGTTTTTCAACCTTTCCAAAGACTATCACAGAATTCTCCATGATGTGGAAGAACCAGATCTTACAGAAACATTAAAGAAACGATACTCCCAGTTGCGCCAGGGGAAGGATTTCATAATAGTAGAGACTGCCCATACCATGTCTTACGGTTCGTACACGGGGTTGAGTGCTCCCCAGATTGCTGAAGCTCTTGACTGTCCGGGAGTGCTGGTTGCGGAAGGAGAGCCTGAGAAAATCTATGATAAGAGTGTAATTGCGCATCACTGCTTTAAAGTGAAGAATGCTCCCTTTTTGGGAGTTGTATTGAACAAGGTCAGAACTTTCGAAGAAGAATGTGAAGCCTTGCTGGAAGAGAAAGATATTCATATTTTAGGCATAATTCCAGAGTATGAAGAGCTCATGACACCGACTTGCGAGGATGTAGTTGATGTCCTGGATGGAGAGCTGATCGCAGGAGAAGAAGGATTGTGCAGAGCAGTAAGAACAACTGTAGTTGGTGCCATGACCTACGATACTGCATTGAGTACTTTGCAGAAGATGGAATTTCCTCAGAATTCAATCATGATAACAGGGGGAGACAGAGAGGACATGCAGCTTCTAGCTTTCGACATCAGAAGCAGCCTATTAGTGCTGACAGGGCACAGCTACCCTTCTGCAGCAGTTCTGGCAAAAGCAGATGATCTGAAGACTCCTGTCATCATGGTACATTATGATACTATGACTGCAGCTTCCAGATGCGAGGATGCCACGGCCAAGTTGAGACCATCTCAGGCCCCCTTTGTAAAGGAGATAGTGGGAAAGCACGTTGATGTAAAACGAATGTTCGAGAATAAAATTTGAAGAATCTTTTTTCAAATTCGTCATCTCCACAGGTACTCAAGACCATTCCTGTTACACGTGTAACAAGTGAACTCAAAGGTCTGAGAGTATCGACTCGTTGATTAGTCGATCAATTGCTTTCTAATTAGATTCATTTCAGTATCGTCTGGTATACAAGGAAAATTGTACACATTGGCGGGAGTCTCTGTATAGTATGGTCTATTGCATTCAGGACATCCCCTAGTGACAAAAGCTTCAGGAGGAACTTCAAGGTTGTCCATGTCCTCAGTATACCTATTATCATAAATGAGATAATGAGCAGCCTGAATGCGCCTGTAATACCTGATGGAAGGCTTCTTTTGCTTCTCCAGGGGAGTCCCGGGCAAAGGGGTAAAGGCAAACAGTGAAGATGAAATTTCATGATCATGCAGGAATATCATGATTCTAATCATCTCTTCTTCAGTCTCACCAAGCCCAACTATCAAATGGGAGGACGCCATGAAAGGGCCAAATACCTCTCTGGAATACAGCAATTTCGAGAGGTGGTCTTTCCAGCTGTAGTACGGCTTGATTCTTTTAAAAAGGAGCTCGGTAGCACAGTCCAGGTTGATAGAAATCCTCTCAACTCTGTTCTTTAACTGTGAAATCTCTTCCTCTGAAAAGGGTTGGCATGACACAGAGATGGGATTGTTTTCTAACTGTCCTATTAAATCAATTACATCTGAGAACACATTTTCATAGTTTAAGCATTGGATGCACACTCTCTCTGTCTTGATGCGGGAGACGACATCCTCTACCGAATACTCTGGCCACTGTATCCTGGAGAGTCTGTCTTCAGAAACCCACTG
>CAZFAR010000168.1:0-6158 GCA_964516825.1 uncultured Thermococci archaeon | reverse complement strand
GAAATGAGAAGAATACGAGTAGAAATGGATCCATTCTTCAACGAGTTCAACGAAAGATCCTACTCTCGAGAAAGATTATTACCAGTACCGGGGGAAAAATGCCTGCACTGAATGTCATAGCAACCATGGAGTTACCAGGAATGAAAATGAGGAACATTTCGCTGACAGTGACAGAGAACATGCTGGAAGTCAAGGCAGAGACCAAGGAAGAAGAAAAAGAAGAAAGAGAAGGATACAAGTTCTGGAGGAGCAGACCAACACTCTTAAGAGTAACCACGCTGAGAAGAATCTATGAGACTAGGTGTTCTTTTTTCTGGCGGGAAAGATTCTACCTACGCATTATGGAAAGTAATAGAAAAAGAAGAGGTAGTCTGTCTGATTTCTGTCATATCAGAAAACGAGTACAGTTACATGTTTCACACTCCAAACATTAGAATTACCAGTGTGCAGGCAGCGGCAATAGGGCTCCCCTTGGTTCATAGGACGACTAGGGGCGTGAAAGAAGAGGAATTACAGGATCTCAAAAGAGTGATTGAGGAAGCAAGAAAGAGTTATTCTGTAGAAGGTATAGTGACAGGAGCTGTAGAATCAGTCTACCAGGCAGAAAGGATTCAGAGGATCTGTTCAAGTCTGGGTCTGTGGTGTTTCAATCCATTGTGGTTGAAAGATCAAGAGGAATTGCTGCAGGAGATTGTGGAAAATGAATTCAGGGTCGTTATTTCAGGAGTTTTTGCCTATCCACTGGATGAGACCTGGCTGGGAAAGGAGATAGATGCCGAAACTATTAGAGAATTAGTTTTATTGAAGGAGAAATATGGTATGAGTCCCTCAGGTGAGGGAGGGGAGATAGAGACCACAGTTTTGGATGCACCATTCTTTCGAAAGAGAATTGAAATTACAGACTTCGAGATCAGGGCAGACAAGTACACGGGAGTGTATGTCATAAGAGGGGCTGAACTGGTGGAAAAATGATATTGATTGTTGATATGAATGAGAAATGGCTAGGATCCCATGAATTTGTTCTGCCTCTGTGCAAAATTGTAGAGCCGGAAAAATATGAAGTGCTGCATTACTCTGAAATTAGAGATGTCACGAATTATGAGAAGATCATTTTATCAGGTGCACCTTTGAAAGATAATGGATATTTGAGGAACATTACTCTGTTTGAATGGATGAAAACGTGTGATGTATCTGTTCTGGGCATATGTGCTGGCATGCAGGTGATTGGGTTGACTTTTGGCTCTGAATTGGCACGATGTGAGGAGATTGGGATGACAGAGGTAGAGACGGTAAGAGAGAATCCATTGTTTTCTTCAACGTTTGAAGCATATGAACTTCATACTTACGGGATAACTCCTTCTGATGCATTTGACATACTGGCAGTGTCGGAAAAATGCATTCAGGGGATAAAACTTAAGGGGAAGGAGATGTATGGAGTTTTATTTCATCCTGAAGTGAGGAATAAGGACATCATAGAGCAGTTTAGTCTTTACCTACTTTGATTTGCTTTCCCATTAGCTGAGAGATCGTTGGAATGGTCGTTTCAGGAAACCAAAGTTTCGGCTTGGACCTCAATCAAGAAAAATACCTGAAGAGGAGGTTCTCATAAGAGGGATGTAAATCCCGTGAACCCCCTCAAAAGGTGAAAAATTTCAATCAAAGCACTTGAACGTTCATCAGCAGATCGCAGGTGTATCTGGTGGGGGCATGCACAGAATCAGGTCAGCAGCAGCTGAAACCAGGGAGTTTATACCCTTGACTGCAGCTAACACCTGGTCTCTTGTGTACATGTCTACATCTGCGGTATTATCCTCCAGTGTTCTGCGGAATTCAGGGTTTATTAGAGCTTTCAAGATTAAATCTCTTTCCATCTTATCACCTCGCTTCTCTTGTCAGGTCTTCATAAACCTGCTGTGTGTTTTTCAGGTGCGCTTCAGAGTTGAGATTCCTCAACGAGAAGCAATTGATCTTATATTCTGCCATCTATATAAGCTTTTTGATCTTTTCAGAGGTTGCGGATATCGTCAAATGTTACACGTGTAACATCTGAATTGCAGACTTCTTAAACTGTCAAAATTAACAAGACCTGTATACAACCTGTGTGAATGAAAAGGTTTTTTAGGAGTACGCTGAAACCCCTTTGTGAGCCCAAGAATGATGAGAATGAAAGCCTTCCTCAGAGTATTCTTAGCAGTTGGGTATACAGTGGCTTTACTGTGTATCCAATTCTATGAGGGTGAGATTCTCCGTGGATTTGTGACCCTGCTTATCATCGGTATTAGTGCCATGTCTCATATCATCTTTGCAGTAGGAGGTGACATTCTGGGTAATAAAGCTCAGATACCGCAGTACATCTCGAAAATAATGACATACGTGTGGATCATATGGATGGCAGTGAATTTGCCTTCTGTTTTCCCCTTTCTACTTCTGATCTTCTCTGCTCCCCTCGTGATAAAGGCAGCTTTTTTCTTGTTCATCGGAACGTGGTTTATCTGTGTTTACCTTTACTATGAGTTTGAAGACAAAAGAAAGGAAAAAAAGGTAGAGGACACCATAATGCAGGCACATATCTTGTCTTCGAAGGCACGTACCCTGTTGGTACAGGCACAGGAAAAGAGGCTAGACACACGAGAATGCGAAGAGACTATTGAGAAGGGTGAAAAGTTCTTGCAGATAGGTGAAGAATGCTTCAGAGGAGGAGACTTGATAAATGCAGAAATATGTGCACAGAGCGCTGTAGATGCATATCGGGAGGTCATTAATCGTATTATGAGACA
The DNA here is from genome assembly GCA_964516825.1 of uncultured Thermococci archaeon. Classification (GTDB taxonomy): domain Archaea; phylum Methanobacteriota_B; class Thermococci; order Methanofastidiosales; family SZ-28-30; genus SZ-28-30. The sequence continues at coordinate 3,381 of CAZFAR010000168.1, read as the reverse complement.
GCTTCGTTAGGATCTAATTTTTGAGGTTTGCTGTTACACGTGTAACAACGTTTTTCCCACAGGTAAAGCTACTCAGCCGCAGATTTCATTGGACTATCAGACAGAAGATCACTATGGAGCACTATATTGAACCGGTACCAGTTGAATCAGCCTCCATCACTGAATATGCTCACTCTCAAGAAGTGGTTCTTTATCTTCCAGCCCTTCAATTCTGACTGAAGCAGCAAGTTCTGTATCTCATCTGATGAGTAGAATGGTCTCCAGTGCTTTGAGAAGACACTTATCCATGATCTTCTGAAGTCGCTGATAAAGAATCTACCCCCTGGTTTTAGAACCCTTTGGATTTCATTGAACATCTTTACAGGATTATCCACTAAATGAAGTGCATTGTTGCTGATTAAGAGGTCAAATACACTGTCATCAAAAGGCATATCTTCAGCATTTCCCTTTTCAAAAGAAATTTTCAGAGGTACCTCACATTCTTGAACGTTTCTTTCAGCCTCTTGCAATGCATCCTCAGACAGGTCCAATCCTATGACCTCCAATTCAGGAAGATTCTTGGCAAATTCAATAGCAATCAGCCCTGTACCTGTTCCCACGTCCAGGATTTTCCCGTTTGTAATTCCCCATTTCCGTGCCACAGCAACAAAATCCTTGGCCACGTTTTGCACCCATTCATCTTCCTTCCTCTTGTATTTCCCCACACTTTTCTATCTTCAGACTTCCTCTGCTCAAGTTGTTCTTTTTTCGCCATGAAAAGAGGAGAAGAGACGGCTTTATAAAGCTGACTATCCATTAAATGTATTGGCAGCCACCAAAAAACTTATGATTAGATCATGATGGGTGTTAACATTCGAAAAGAACCAGGTGACAACAATGCCCTTGAAATACTCTACAGATGAATTGAAAACGAAGAATCGATGGGATGAAATATACAGAAGTGAAGGTTACACACTTGAAATAGATGAGAATATGCCCAGAATTCTTGAGTTCTTCAAAAAGCATAACGTAATCAAAGTCTTAGATCTGGGTTGTGGTTGGGGAAGGCACCTTGTATATCTAGCAGAAAATGGATTTGATGTCTACGGAATCGATATATCTCCAGAAGGAATAGTAAGAGCAAGAAAACGACTGCAGGACCTGAATCTTTCTGTAGCTCTTGCAGAAGGATCTATACAGAATGCTCTTCCCTATGACAGTAGTTTTTTTGATAGTGTCATCAGCATTCGGGTTTTACACCACGGAAGGATCGAAGCCATTCGAAAGGCAATCAAAGAAATAGAAAGAGTATTAGGGCCTCAGGGATTTATCTTTGTCACTGTTCGCAAGAGAGTACTCAAGAGGTGGAGATTACCTTACAGGGAGATAGCTCCCCGGACTTATGTGCCTCTGGAAGGAATGGAGAAAGATGTGGTGCACTACCTCTTTACCAGGGAATTACTGAGAAAAGAATTCAGAGCCTTCAAAATTCATGATATCTGGGTGGATACTAAGAAATACTACTGCCTTCTTGGTCAGAAGAAATAGGAATGTTACACGTGTAACAAAATGCAGTGTGATCATGACTTTTTTCCATAAGAGCTTAGAATATGTTGACAACCCAACAGCAAGTAGTAGTACAGATGCTCAAGATATGAGAGCTGACAGAGAAATGAGGGATAGAGACTGCGATTGGTGAAAAAGAGCTCACTTTGTATTCGATGAATGTTCAAAGAGAGATTTCCGGTAAGTTCGGATAGATTTCAGGCGATCCTCAATTCATTGCCTAGGATCGAGGAACACAAAGCTATTTTTAACCAGGAGGTATAACCACTGTATGAAGCACTCGCTCAAAGTAGGTGTAAGTTTTGGGCTAACATCTGGTGTCATTACGACACTTGGACTGATGATAGGGTTACATTCAGGTACCAATTCGAGACTGGCAGTTATTGGAGGTATTCTAACCATAGCAATAGCAGATGCATTCTCAGATGCATTAGGCATCCACGTTTCTGAAGAGACAGAGAACAAACATACCACGAGAGAGGTATGGGAGTCAACGTCTTCTACATTCTTCTCCAAATTTGGGTTTACCTTGACATTTCTTGTTCCCGTTTTACTGTTCAGCCTCTCAAAAGCCGTCATTGTAAGTATTTTGTGGGGACTCTCTTTATTGTGTATCCTCAGCTTTCTTGTTGCCAGAGAACAGAAAGGAAATCCCTTGAAGGTCGTTGCAGAGCATCTAATAATCGCTCTGGTGGTCATTGTTCTAGCTCATTATGTGGGCACCTGGATATCGAAAGCCTTTGGCTAGAAGAGATTGAAACTCAAATTGACATCGATGACAAGAGGATGGAAGTGCGCACTCATGCAATTGGGCACAGGAAGAAGAATTGCAGGAAACTCAAGCATACTCTTTAGTAGATCAGCTTTATTTCAAGAATAGGTGTATGCAACGTGATAAACAGCACCAAGAAACCCAGAAACTACAGAAAAAATGGAGTGTGATCATGAGAGAAAATGTTATATACACGTGTAGCAAAAATTTTTGCACACAAAGAAGAATCCTTCGCTGGTCTCATTCGCGTTGGAACACTGACAAGATTTAAGAATGCAAAATTCCAGTCAATATTATGGACTTGAAATTGAGCTATTTCATTGCTATGCCTGATTTGAGATTGGCGCGCCTAAGAATGAAAACGGGGAATGAAAGGGGAAGATTGGAAGGATTTCTTCTTCTGTTTGTGGCTGTGATAATCATGGCATTCAGAGAGTCCTTTGGGGTAGAGCAATACTGTTTTCCTTTCACTGTGGGCTCTCTTGTCATTCTCGCAATCGTGGCAGTAATCTACCCAAGAAGACGTGCATGTGAGGAGGCTGGAAGACCTGGTCTTGGAGAAGCAGAAAGGGACACAACGGCTCAAGAGATGAGAGCTGTCTACGCATGGGGTTTTTTCACTTTCATGGTGCTGGTGCTTTCCTATATTTGGGTTCAATATGTAGGTATGGATCTCAATTTCTTCACTCAGTATGCGGACTATGTATTTCTGGGTGGGACAGCTCTAATTTGTCTGTTGATAATACTCGCTCATAAGATAAGAGAATAAATGGTCGTAGAGGGTGGAATTGCCCATCAATGGGCTGACTATCTGTAAGGCGAGCAGGCGAACAAAAACTGTAGATTCTTCATCATCGAAGAAAGAATCCTCATGTTCATCCTTATCATAGTCAGTATGTTTCGGAGATCAGTCAGAATGGATTCAGCTTAGCCCAGACTATTTCCCGTTCTTCGGGTCTTCTGGAAAAAGTTTTCCTTGGTTCAACTTCAATAATTATGCAGTGAAATCTTATGTCGAATTCTGTTTTTGGACACAATTCCAATAAGAAGATTTAAATACTTCG
>CAZFAR010000167.1:0-6254 GCA_964516825.1 uncultured Thermococci archaeon | reverse complement strand
GACCCCCTTCATTCTTGAGACAGCTTCATCCAGTCTATCGTCTACCAGGGAAAGTCTGAAGTGGTCTGGGTAATCACCGAAATAAATCCCCGGAACAACAGAAACTCCTTTCTCCAAGAGGTTATAACAGAAGGTTTCTGCATCTACAGATATCTCTGGAAACTCATAGAATGTTCCCTGGCATGGAATGAAAGGTAACCCAATGTCTTTGAGGGCTTTCTCTGCTCTTTTCTTTCTTTCAAAGTAGATTCTTTTGGCAGTTTTCAGGACATCATCCTCAATTGTAAGCGCCTCCAAAGCAGCATACTGGGCAAACTCTACAGGGCAGGTAACAGCGTGCACCTGGATGTTCTGCAGGACTTCTATTTGTTCTGGACTTGAAATGGCGTAGCCCACTCTGAACCCAGTCATTGAAAAATTCTTGGAAAAACTCCCAATATAGATGAAGTTCTCACAGTCAAACTCCTGGAATGAAACAAATCCGTCATAGGTCAGGAAAGAATAGATTTCATCTGCCAGAAGCGTGATATGGTAGTCGTTGCAGATATCTACCAATGCTTTCATCTTTTCCCTGGATAGGAGGATTCCAGTAGGATTGTTGGGATAATTGGTCAGAATCAGGTCAAAAGTCCTGTCCAGAATTTCAAAGGAAGGAACGAAAGAATCCTCAAAAGTAGTGTGAATGATCTGATATGGTTTCTCCATGAACAGGAGATTTTCTTCATAAGCAGGCCAGCCAGGATGGATGACTGCCGCTTTCTTGCAGAGTTCGATGGCAGCATAAATCGGGAGCTTGCCACCCACTGTAATCAAGACCTGATCTGGAGAGACCTTGTGTTTTTCCGCCAGAGCTTCACGCAGTGCAGGGATGCCATACCCAGATGTGTATCTCGTCTTACCTGCTCGCAATGCATTTACTGCAGCTTCAATAATTCTCTGATCCACTGGAAGGTCAGGCTGACCAATATCCAGACGGATTTCAGGCCTCGCTCTTCTGATTTCGTCAATATAGTCGTACATGGTACGCATGAACATCATCTCCTCACAGAACTGGCACAACATTCGCTTAAAAATCTTTTGTATTGCAGATCGCTAAATCTTTAAGTACTTCTCTCAACCCCCTCATTTTCATATTATTTTAAGACAGTAATTTGTGGAACAGGCAACCTTCAAGCGGACCTGGGGGGATTCGAACCCCCGACCCACAGCTTTCTTCGCCTCTGCTAACTCTCTTCAGATCATGCATCAGTTAGCGCAATATTCTTCATCGGCATAGGAGGCTGTTGCCCTATCCACTAGGCTACAGGTCCTCTGTCTTTCTTGCAGTCCATAATATATAACCCTTTCGAACCCTGAATTCAGGTTTAGTGTTTCTAGTTTTGGCAATGCATTGGCAACTCGAGACGCCAGGGACTGATAAATTCCGTTAATTCTTCTGGATAGATTCAGTCTGACCGCATCCGTTAGAATGCTGCAGTATCAAGGATAGAAGCAAGTGAGAGGAAACACTGAAAATGAAAAAAGAAAATTAGAAATTTTTTCTAGTCTGCTCTTCTAGTAGAGCATTTTCTAGTCTGCTCTTCTAGTAGAGCATTTTGCCACCAGTTGAAGCTGCACAGGTGGAATCCACATAGTCCTCAACTTTGGGGTTCATTTTGTCACCTCCTTTCATTTTGTAAGACTTTGCGATTTCACTTTTTTAAACCTTTCGGCTGCACAGGTTATCTTGAGACATTCGTGAGACAGGAGCCGCTGCCAGCTACCCCGAAGTATTTGTTGTTACACGTGTAGCACAACAAGAGGTCAGGGCTTCTAGAATTCCGTTCGATTAGAATGCCACAATACCAAAAATAGGAGAAAATGAGAAGAAATGCTGAAAAAGAAAAAAGAAAATGAGAATCTCTATTCGAGATACATGAAGGCACCACTTGAAGCCACACAGGTGGAATCCAAATAGTCTTCAACTCTGGGGTTCATTTTGTCACCTCCTTTTACTTTTCTAAGACTATATGATTTCACTTTTTTAAATCTTTCGGTTGCATAGATTTATCAAAGGCCTTATTGTCAGGGCAGATGCATTGAAAATAAGAAAAAGAAAAAAGAGAAATGTAACAAGAAAAAAGATATGTCATGTTGAGATCTTACAGGTATCAAAATTCTGTTCTGCCAAATGAAACAGAAAATTAAGTTAAAATGAAAAAAGAAAATTAGAAAATCGTTCTAGTTGACTTCCCTAAAGCAGCATGACGCTGCCACTTGAAGCCACGCAGGTGGAATCTAAATAGTCCTCAACTCTGGGGTTCATTTTGTCACCTCCTCTTATATTTCTAAGACTTTATGATTTCACATTTTTAAATCTTTCGATTGCAGACTGTACAGGTTCATTAGAAGTCCTATTACTAAGAAAAATGTGGTAATATGAGAAAAGGACGAAAGGAGAAATGGAATCAGAAAAAGGAAATCTGCTACATTGAGATTCTGATTAGGCCCCGAAGTACATTGTTACACGTGTAACACAGCAAAGGTTTGAGCATTAATGAAGGTGAGCTGGCTGATTATCAGACTAACTATCCGTATTCAAATAAAGCAGGATACGTCAACCCTTAAAAACATGAAGGAGCATTTCTATACATGAAGATTGTTCCTGATACCAGTGTAGTCATCGATGGACGGCTCAAGAAATTCTTGTCAGACAATGAAGTAGAAGAAGTCCTGCTGCCTGAATTAGTTGTTGCAGAAATTGAATACATTGCTAACAAGGGAACTCAAATTGGCATGACAGGATTAGAAGAATTAAACAAGATCAAGGAGTACTGCATCCAAAATGGTATCGATCTAACGTACTATGGAAAAAGAACAAGAGACTATAAAGAAATGGACGATAAAATAAGAAGAATAGCAGATGAGACCAATTCTGTCCTGGTGACAGGTGATTTTGTCCAGGGCAAGATAGCTGAGGCAAAAGGAATTCAATGCATAATTCTGGAGAAGGAAATAAGAATGGAAACAAAGATTGAGGATTTCTTTGATGAGAAGACTCTATCTGTCCATTTAAAAGAAGGCCTCCCCATCCTGGCAAAGATCGGCAAGCCGGGAAATATCAAATTGGTCAGGAAGGAAAAAGTTCTCACAAAAGACGATTTAGAAGCAATAGCTTTGAATATTGCTGAGAGAGCCAGGCAGTCTCAGGATTCTTTTATAGAACTGGATGAGAAAGGTGCAACTATCGTTCAGCTGAAAGAATACCGTATAGCTATTACTCAACCTCCTTTTTCAGACCGGATGGAAATAACTGCAGTGAAGCCTTTGAAGAAGTTGGAATTGGCAGACTATACTATATCTGATCGGCTGCTCAATCGATTTGAAAAGGCAGAAGGGGTCTTGGTCTCAGGTTCTCCAGGAGCAGGAAAATCCACTTTCGTACAGGCTCTGGCAGAGTTCTACAAGGAAAAGGGGAAGATTGTCAAGACTATGGAGAAACCCAGAGATCTCCAAGTATCAGAAGAGATCACGCAGTACACCTCTTTGAGAGGTTCTATGGCCAAGACTGCTGACATTCTGTTACTAACGAGACCAGATTTTACTATTTTTGATGAGATGCGCAGAACAGAAGATTTCCAGGTTTTTGCTGACATGCGGCTGGCAGGTGTCGGCATGGTGGGAGTCGTCCATGCAACAGATGCTATCGATGCAGTTCAGAGATTCATCGGGAGAATAGAACTGGGCATGATCTCCCAGGTGATTGACACGATCATTCACATAGAGAATGGGGACATTGGCAAGGTGCTGAAGCTGGAGTTTTCAGTGAAGGTCCCTACAGGAATGAGCGAACCTGATCTCGCCAGGCCTGTCATTGAGGCCAAGGATTTTGAGACTGATGTACTGGAATTTGAAATCTACTCGTATGGGGAACAGGTTGTCGTCATGCCCATAAGGAAGGGAAAATCAAGAAAGAAGATCTTGAAAAACATTGATAAATTCGTTGGAGTAGATTATGAGCTGGAGCAGGTTTCCTCAAACAGAGGGATACTGTACGTTCCAGAAGGGGTCATACCAGAAATTATTGGGAAAAAAGGAAGAAATATCTCTGAAATCGAAAGAGAAGTGGGCATGAAACTGGATGTTCAACCCTTGAAAAAGAGAATTCCTGCAACACTGGATTTCACCAGAAAGGCCGGGAGAATATCAGTGAGTCCTAGGTACAGGAATGTTTCCCTCACTTTTTACCATGGTAATGAGGAACTCTTTTCTGCCACAGTAGGGAAAAAGGGGATAATAAAGATAGATCTAAACAGTAAACTGGCGCAGATATTGTATGACATCTACAAGAAAGGCGAGAGTATACATGCTCTAGAGTAAGAAGTGAAAAAAGAAAAAAAGTATTTTTTATCTATTGTTTGGGAGAATCGAAACAGGAAGATAGATGTTACACGTGTAACATTTTGGTTATTTCGATGAATACCACAAATTGGCACTGAACATGGACCTTCTCGCTGCCAGAAACGGAAAAAAAAGAAAATAGAAGAAAAGAATTCATTTATAATGTGCAGGCAGGGGTCTTTCAGCAGGTCCGTCGTATTCGAATTCGGGATCAAACTTTCTCATAGGTTTCTCGCGCGTCTGTTCCTCATGCACGTGAGCCACGAGCCCTGCTATCCTGCCCATTAAGAAGAGTGCCTTCCCTAATCTGTAGTCGAATCCCAGATCACATGCGAGAGCTGCCAGAGCACCATCCACATTGATGGGCAGGTCCTTCCCAGAAACTGCTGCAAACTCTTCTTTGAAAAACCTGAGCATTGCAGTGTGATCTGAAGCAATCCCCAATTCCTCAGCCATCAAGAACAGCTTTTTCGTTCGAGGATCATCTGTGTGTATTCTGTGGCCTAACCCTGGCATGACCTTTTTCTTTTCTCTGAATTCCATGACAGCCTCTTTAGCTATTTGCTGTATTGATTTTCCCTCTTTCTTCTTCTCCACCAGTTCATACAGGATTTTCATTGCATTCTCTATAGCTCCTCCATGGTAGTCACCCACTGCCATCAGTCCAGCGGCTACAGCTGTGGGTAGTGGAACACCTCCCGAGCAGACGATACGGGCTGCCTGGGCAGACGGAGGTGTAGGTCCGTGGTCGATAGAAGCTGTGATCATGGCATCAAACAGTTTACCAGTCTTCTCATCCGGGAGGTCTCCCTTGAACAATAGATAAACTACATGGCTGAAGGGGACATTCCCGATCAATTCATCCTGCATATACCCTCTGGTTATCAATTTGTTGGGTTCAACCTTCGTGATACCTGTATTCCACATCTAGACACCTCTCTCCTTCAATAATTTGGGTATATCAGACAGTGTAGGAGCAATGCTGGCTCCCGCCTTCTTTAATGCAGAAATCTTGGATTCTGCTGTACCCATCTCACGTTCTATGATAGCACCTGCATGGCCCATTCTCTTTCCCTTTGGAGCGTACAACCCTGTAATGTAGGCTACCACTGGTTTTTTCATGTTCTTCACATAAGAAGCTGCCATCTCTTCGTAGACACCGCCAATTTCTCCAGCCAGCAAGACTGCATCTGTCTCACTGTCTTTTTCAAACAGCTCCAGTATGGGCTCATATCCAGTCCCAATCAGAGGATCACCGCCAATGCCTACACAGGTGCTTGCACCCATACCTGCCAGAGCAACAGTGTTTGCCAGATAGTAGGTGATGGAACCGCTTCTCGATACAGTACCTACTCTCCCCTCTGTGAAAGCACTTTCTGGTAACATGCCCACCTTGGCTTTCCCAGGACTGATCACACCTGGCGTGTTCCCGCCCAGAACGATCACCTGCTTCTCCTGTGCCTTCTTCCGGATCACGAGCATATCATGGATGGGGATCTTTTCTGTGATGATGACTACTGTCTTCAAACCCGCATCAATTGCTTCCAGGACTGCGTCCTTGGTAAAAGCTGCAGGTACCCAGATACTTGTACAGGTAGCATTGGGATGGTTCTCCTTACATTCACATACTGTATCATACACAGGAACACCATGGACCTCCTGACCACCCTTCCCAGGAGTGCAGCCTCCCACGATCTTTGTTCCATAATCCAGCATCAACTTGGTGTGGAAACTTCCCTGACTTCCTGTGATACCCTGAACAATACATTCTGTCTCTCTATCAATGAGGATTGCCATTCTATCCCCTCCTCTCCTTTGCCACTTTGATCGCTTCTTTTATCACATTCTCAATAGGTGTTTCAATGCCGTAGACT
>CAZFAR010000166.1:0-6265 GCA_964516825.1 uncultured Thermococci archaeon | reverse complement strand
GTTTTCCGTAATCTGTTATTCCCTACTCTCAATTTGTACATATCTGGGTTGGTGTCGATGATCCTTTTTATGTCAGCTCCAGATCTCTTATGGTAAGGATTTTCCTTCAGATAGTTCAGCTTGCTCCTGATTCTTTCTTGGGTTCTAACATCCAAACTTTCGAGGATTTTGTCAGCTTCCCGATGAATGAAAATTTCAAATGCCATCTTACCCTTGTCTATTATCAAATACATAGTAAAGAGTCTGTACTTTCGCTCCTTCTGAATCTTTCTGTGGGTTAGAGAGTTGCAGCTGCTGACCATCAAGTACCTTCTAAGCGAATAATTTTGTCCTTCTCCTCTAAGCGTTCATACTGTCGTGCAATGATTTTTTCACGACTTATCTCATTAATGAGCCTGATTATAATATCATTATAAGTCTCTCCTTTTCTTCCTAAGGATTTCAGTTGTTGCAGCGTTTTTCCTGCTAATTGAACAGTTGTTTCTGTGTCTGTATTCATAGTCCTATGTAACATGTAACATGTAATAGTATATAAGCCTCATGCTTTAGATTTTGGACTTGAGGCATGTTTGTTTCCGACAATCAGAATCCCCACCTGTAGTCTCCTCTCTCAAAGAGAGAGTACCAGAATGCATCTCTTAACTCCTCATCTGCCTTCTTTCCAAATCTTACAGTGAGCATGTTGGCAGAATCCATGAGTATATCTGGCTCATCTGTGTCGAGCTGGACAAACCCAAAAGATTCGAACAGTTTTAACAACATGTTGCGGTATTCGAATTTGCCCATGAAAGTATGCTTGAAATCCCAGTGCCATGCCAGTTCCATGGAGTAGACAATCTTGTCATCATAGAACCCATCAGAAAACAACCACTCCATCATCTTCCTGGCCACCCCCATGCCGCGCCAGTTCACAGAAACTTCAATTGATCCCATCTCATATATCCTGGGATCTCCAATTCTGCCCCATCTTTCTTCAGACCCCGGGTGCAGCACTGTTATTGCCCCGATGATGTTCCCCTCTCCTGTATAGGCCAGCAACACTTCCTCGTCTTCATGACACGCAATACCCAGAAATAGTCCTCTCTGCCTTTCTGTGCATCCTTCTGTGAACCTGAAAAAGGTGCCAATGCCTTTGTCGATTTCCAAGCTGTTGATGAATTCGCAGGAACATTTTCTTTCAATAAAGATCGTTCCTCTTTCAGTTTCGTATGAAGTGACCAGTTCTTCTTTTGACTTGACTACCATCAGGAACGCCTCTTCAGACGTTCTGGAAACAGTGGTTAATAAGGATATCGTTTTCCATCAGCAGTTCATGCGAAATAGTTTACAAGTGTAAAGGCCATGATTGCCCTTTGTGTCAGATTTCAGCATTTGTTTACAGATGTAAAGGAAAACCCTTTATTTGGGAGTGCAGAACAATACTGTGAAACAGGTAATTCGCTGGAAATGGCTTTGCATATCTTGAGCCCAGTTCAAAGGTTGGAGCATTTTGGAATGCTATTACAAGAATTTCGTGAAGAGCATAGGAAGCGAAAAAGTACTTCAGAAACAAACAGAGCGATTGGGGCAATTCCCTGAGCTAGCATTCTCTTTTCACTTTCCTTTTTTGCTCTGTGGACAATTTCTTTAAGGGTTTTTCCCTCCAAGTATTCTGCAAATTCTTCAGTATCCATAGGTTCACCATAATACTCTAAGAATAGGACTTTGAATAATTTTCCCTCTGCAATCCTGCATAACGATGAAGGGGGTGCTCCTTGGAGGAGCTGGGTTAAGAAAACTCCATCATTGCAGTGACCTTCGCGCATCAGTGAGTGTCCTCATTACTGTGAAGTTCGTGCAAAGATTTAAATAGAGAAGCTCAAAGAAGAATTAAGGGCCCGTAGTCTAGTTGGTTATGACGTCGCCCTTACAAGGCGGAGGTCTTGAGTTCGAATCTCAACGGGCCCACTGTCACATCAATTGTAATGGTTCCACCTACTATGAATTGATGGTACATTGCATTGAAAAACCCAGGCTTCTTTCTTGGAGAAACCCTTAAGAAGTGAAGGGAAAGATTTAAATAGCAGAAGCGTATTGCTTTTTTCTGTCCCTTGTGAAAGAGTAAAAGCAGCTACGAGGCTATCGAACCCTCAAAGAAAAGAGCATTTCTGCTTTCATGCTTTCATAGAAACATTTAAAAAGGATGAGAAACTTCAAAAAGAAAAGGAGGTCAACATTATGGCTGAAGAGAAACCCCATTTGAATGTGGCGTTCATTGGACATGTGGATCACGGAAAGTCCACGCTCATTGGGAGAATGATGTATGAGCATGGAGACATCAGAGAAGCGCTGATCAAGAAATTCGAGGAGATGGGTGAAAAAGGAAAGACTTTCAAGTTCGCATGGGTCATGGACAACCTCAAAGAGGAACGTGAGCGAGGTGTCACCATCGACCTGGCTCACAAGAAGTTTGAGACTGACCGTAACTACATTACTATTGTGGATTGTCCAGGCCACAGAGACTTCGTCAAGAACATGATTACAGGTGCCTCCCAGGCAGACGCTGCTGTTCTCGTAGTGGATATCAAGGATGGCATCATGCCTCAGACCATTGAGCACGGCTTTCTGGCGAAAACATTGGGAATCAACCAGTTGATCGTCGACATCAACAAGATGGATCTGGTCAATTACGACCAGAAGAAATTCGAAGAGTTGAAAAGCAGTATCAGTGAGAAGCTGCTCAAGCGCATCGGTTACGATCCTGACAAGACGCCTTTCATCCCCACATCTGCTTTCAATGGTGAGAATGTAACAAAGCCTTCTGAAAAGATGCAGTGGTGGAAAGGTGATACCATGTTCCAGGCTCTGGACAGACTGCAGCAGCCAGAAAAACCTATTGACAAGCCGCTGAGATTACCTGTTCAGGATGTATTCACTATCAAGGGAGTGGGTACAGTACCTGTGGGGCGCGTTGAAACTGGCATCATGAAAGTGGGTGATGACGTCATCTTTGAACCTGCAACCTCCATTCTCGGCAAATCCATTTCTGGTGAGGTCAAATCTATCGAGATGCACCACGTGGGACTGCCAGAGGCAACACCTGGTGACAATGTTGGATTCAATGTGAGAGGTGTTGGAAAGCAGGACATCAGGAGAGGAGATGTGGTAGGTCACACGAATAGTCCACCGAATGTGGTGAGGCCAAAGGACAGCTTTAGAGCACAGATCCAGGTCATCAGCCATCCCACTGCCATTACTGCTGGATACACACCAGTGTTCCACTGCCACACTGCCCAGGTAGCATGCACCTTTGAACAGCTGGCAGCAAAGCTAGATCCGAAGAGCGGTTCTGTCCAGGAGGAGAATCCCGCCTTCCTGAAATCAGGAGACGCAGCTCTGGTGGAGATCAGACCCACCAAACCCATGGTGATCGAGGTCTTCAAGGACATTCCGCAGATGGGGAGGTTTGCAGTCAGGGACATGGGACAGACTGTTGCTGTTGGCGTGTGTGTCGCTGTACACAGAACGAGTTAAGAGTGGATCATGGTGCAGAAAGCGAGGATACGTCTTGCAGGTACAGAACCAAGGAAACTGGATGATGTCTGCGATCAGGTAAGAAAGATTGCAGAAAAGACAGGGGTAGACCTCTCAGGGCCTGTACCTCTGCCCACCAAGAAACTGAGGGTACCTACCCGGAAATCTCCTGACGGTGAGGGTACAGCCACGTGGGAAAGATGGGAAATGCGCATCCATAAGAGACTCATAGAGATTGATGCAGATGAAAGGACTATGAGGCAAATCATGCGCGTTAGAGTGCCTGAGGGAGTGAATATCGAGATTGAGCTGATATCCTAGTTTTTTTCCTGTTCCTTTTATCGTTATTTCTATTTATCTCCTTTCATCGATCTTTTAACATTAAAAAATATCCAGAATAGGCTACTTCTGCAGGTGGTTCATGGATCCGTACAATTTTTTTAACACCTGAAATTCTCTCTCATCGTAGAACTGACATTTTCCTTCAGAATAGTCTTTCGCCACTTCCAGGCAGAATCGAGCTGCTGATTCTACATCCTGGAGTTGATTTGCTCCCGTAGCACAGCCAGCAACGACAGTCTCAGATGTTATAGCCACACCAACGACAGGCGCATTCGTCTTTGTAGATGGCTGCATGATAGCATTCAAGTGGTACAGATCATTGGAATAGGGAGTGATATCCTGCATTGTAATAGGAAACACTACTGGCAGCCTTCCTGTCACTCTTTCCTGTATGTTTAAGAGACTTTCTGACACCCGGAGGATGTACCCTTCTTTCACAGTCGGTGAGATGGCAATTCCTCTGTAGTTTATGATTCTGTTCCCTCTTGTAGTATCTACGGAAAGGACAGCATCCATTCTCTCATCTACAAAATTCTCCATCATGACAGAAATGGGCAAAGGAGCTCCCATGAACTCCACCAGCTCATGCGGTATTACAGGAGCAGTAGGACAGATGTGGGTCGTAACAATGATGGTCCCTTTTATTTTTATTCTTTCTATCTGCAGCGCACATGCGAGAACAGTGAGAGCACCCTCAGCATCAGACACCAGTCCCACCCTGTCTGCAGTGCCAATACCTCCTAATTGACCTACTATGCCCAGAGTAGGGGAGCCAGAACCGAATTCTATCTTCAAGAAGTCGGTAGATCCTCCTTCAGTAACAGTTTTCACTTCAGCTCTTGAGAAGAGAGAAGCTACATCCTCTCCCTTCACTTGAGGATTATCCAGGACCTCGTAAATGGTAAGAACATTTTTCAACATAGAATCACCAATTTCTTCTCGGCAGAATATCTTATAGACTTTCTGGTTCAGCCACTTTCTTGATCTCAGTACTGGAGTGCTATGAAGCTGATACTGCTCATTCTCTATTCTGAAGCCTCGTGTACGTCATTTCTCTCTGGATTTCCATATTCTGAAGACATCAGAAGGATATCCCATTGCTCTGCATTCGATCTCCTCAACCCTGTGATGATGTCCTGTACACCACTCTATCATAGCCTGAAGTATTCCCCTGTAAATCCCGCTATTGGTGTTTCGGATAAGATCCCGTCACTCTCGGGATGATCCTTGTCAATCAAGAGAAAATAATCTTCCTCTTCTTCGAGCTCGATTCGAGGATTGCACACTAACGATGGAAATCGCTTTTCAGATTCCTCTTTCCATTTTACCAGCGTGAGATGCATCTTCATGGTTTCAGGCATGAGACGACCTGCCATCTGAAGGGTCCTTGCTATTCCAGGACGTTTCTCTATTCCAATTCGCACAAACTCCTTGCCAGCTTTAATCTGGAGGCTGCGAGCACCCTTAATTCCAAAGAGTTCGATAAGAGAGCGAGTCAGAGCGGCGTAGTCCTCCATAGGAATTTCCAGCACATCGTTGTCTGGGGGGAAGGCATCAATGTACTTTTGGAGACGAGCGTAGTTTAGAATCGATTTCAGGCCGAAAGTACCAATAATATTCTCAATAGTTTCCAGCCAGACCCTCATAGAGAAATTATCTATCTTCCTTTCTGCTGACATTTGATCACTCCAACATACTTGTTGAAAGAAGACCCTACACCAAGGCAGCAACCTCTTCTGCTGTTCTTTTCATGTCAAGAAAAACTAACCCCAGTTTTGCGTCTTTCCGTGCCAGAGCTGTCAGGACTGCGTTTTCTCCTGAAGCCATTAGAACCACATACCCTTTCTCTCCTCTAACATAGACTTCAGAGAGCCCACCACGTGCCAGCTCTCTTGCAGTTCGCTCTCCCAGGGAAAGCATGGCTGCAGACATGGCTGCCACCCGGTCTTCTTCCACATCTTGTGGTAGAGCTGAAGCAATCATCAATCCATCCACTGACACCACTGCGGACGCTTCAATGTCAGGTGTAGTAGCTTCCAAATTTTTCAGAAAGTCTGTCAGTTCTTCAGTTCTTGATTTCTTTGGCATTTTGCTCACCTCTCATCTCTCTTAATCCGGAGAATTCCCATCCTCTTGTCTTGAAAGTCCCCCTCTTGTGTTTCACCTTTCCTTTCTAACAAGGTGTGGAAATTCATTTACGATCTATTATGGTTTTCTAACAATATAAAAAGGTATTTGTGAAGATATGTGAATTATTGTGATTCAATGTGATTTCAGACAGTATTTTTGAGTTTACAGAATATCTGACTGCCTATACTCATTTCTTTTCATTCAGAAAAATTTGGTGAAATATTCTCCTCTTGGGTTTTATCCAATCTTCCTGAGATAGAAAATTACGCGTCATCTACTC
>CAZFAR010000165.1:0-6277 GCA_964516825.1 uncultured Thermococci archaeon | reverse complement strand
CACGTGTAACATTTGGGGGATCCCAGAGTACCTCTATTAGTAGACACATCCTATCTGTCCCCAATGTTTATAAGGTTCACCTCCCTTGTTTTATGGTTATGATATCTGAAACCATCCAGAAATTGATGCAGGAAAGAGGGTTTTCATCCTTTACCTTACCTCAGAAAAAGGGAATTCCCCCCATTGCAGAAGGAAAAAATGTCCTGATCATTGCGAGAACTGGTTCTGGAAAGACAGAAGCAGCAGTTTTCCCCATATTTGACAAATTGGTACCTTTGATAAAGATTAGAGGCATAAAGGTCCTGTACATAGCTCCTTTGAGAGCCCTGAATCGAGATCTTCTGGAAAGAATGGAGTGGTGGGCTGAAAGACTGAAAATAAAAATTGAAGTTCGCCATGGTGATACCTCCCAGCAGAAAAGACGAAAACAGGCACAATCTCCTCCCGACATGCTGATTACTACACCAGAAACCCTGCAGGCAATACTCCCGGGAAAGATCATGAAACAGCATTTAAGAGAAGTCAGGTTCGTAGTAGTGGATGAGATTCACGAGCTTGTCGAAGATAAAAGAGGAGCACAACTCTCTTTGGGGCTGGAAAGATTGAGGGAAGTAACCCAGAGACAGTTTCAGAGAATTGGCTTATCTGCCACAGTGGGAGATCCTCAGGAGGTAGCCAACTACCTGGGGAGAAACGTTCAAATCATCGATGCAACAGAACAGAAAGATCTCATAGTACAGGTAGAATATCCCCTTGAAGAGGATACAGAGCTTGCCACTCAACTGCACACCAATTTGGAGACTGCAGCCCGCATCAAGCGAATCCAGGAATTACTATCAGAGCATAACAGCGTCCTGGTCTTTGTGAACACGCGGGAAATGGCAGAAATACTCTCTTCGAGATTTAACATAATCTCTGAGAATATCGATGTCCACCATTCATCCCTCTCCAAGTACATGCGAATTGAGACAGAAAAGAAGTTCAAGACCCAGGAGCTAAAATCCATCATCTGCACCAGTTCTATGGAATTGGGCATCGATGTAGGTAGTGTCGATCTGGTGATCCAGTACATGTCTCCCAGACAGGTTTACAGATTGATACAGAGAGCAGGCAGATCGGGACACAGGCTGGGAGAAACTTCGAAAGCAGTGATCATGGCAGTGAATGAAGATGACATTCTGGAAGCTGCTGCTATTGCAAGAAAAGCATTGTCCCATGAACTGGAGAGAGTAGTAAGCTGTACTATGGCTCTGGACGTACTCGCTCATCAGGCTGTGGGGCTGGTCATAGATAACTCCAGTATGGAAATCGATGAAGCATTAACCATTTTGAAGAGAGCATATCCGTACAGGACATTACAGAGAGAAAAACTGGTGGAAGTTCTGACCTTCATGAAGGAGTTGCATCTTATCTGGATGGAAGATGAGGTCTACGGTAAGAAGAGAGCTTCCTACAGATACTATTTTGAGAATTTATCAATGATTCCTGACACGAAGCAGTACAGAACTATAGAAGTGGGTTCCTTCAAATTCATTGGTGTCCTGGACGAGGAATTCATTGCCACGAAGGCTGAGATCGGCAGCTCCTTCATCATGAAGGGGAGGGCCTGGAATATTGCAGATATTCAGGATGATCGGGTACTGGTCACAGAGACAGAAGCGTTTGGAGCAATTCCTGCCTGGGATGGAGAGCTGATTCCTGTTCCCTATGAGGTGGCTCTGGAAGTTGCGGACATGCATTCTAAAATTGAGGAATATCCAGTGGACAGGAATGCGTTGGAGGTTTCACAAGCCTATATCGAGGAGCAAAGCCAGCATTTTCTACCTTCTCCCAGAAATATCGTGGTGGAGGTCTTTGCCAATTTTGTAATTCTTCATGCGCCTTTCGGTTCCCTTGTGAATGAAACTGTGGGGAGGCTGGTGGCTTCTCTCGTTTCTGCAAAGATTGGAGCCAGCATCTTCATGAGATCAGATCCGTACAGGATAGCATTCCAGTTTCCTGCAGCTCCCGATTATCAGAGTATAGTGGAGATGATGAAGACTACGAATCCTGAACACATACTCCCCATTTTGGAGATCACCCTGAAGAGAAGCTCACTATTCTCGTGGAAGTTGGCTCAGGTAGCAAAACGATTTGGAGCAGTAACCAAGGATGCAGAACGATACCGCATGAAGAGATTAATCTACGCGTATGAGGGTACACCCCTGTACGAGGAGACTGTGAATGAGATTGTGCGGGAGAAACTGGACATACTTCTAGCAGAATCGATTCTGAGACAGATTCAGACTGGTGACATCAGTATTACTGTTCACAAATCAGAGGAACCCTCCCCCATGGCTATGGCTGCAATCACAAACATGGGAGCTTCTGATATCATATTTCCCAAGAGGGCTGAGCGTGAGATTCTGAAGACATTGAAGGCTCGTCTTGAGAGGAAAAAGGTCAAGCTTTTCTGCGTCCACTGCGGCGAATGGAACGCATCATTTACGATAAAGCATTTGGAGGAATATCCCAAGTGCAGGTTGTGTGGTGCAAGATTTCTGGCCATCCTGGATGGAAGAGACAAAGATACTATGAAAGCTATCAGAAAGAGGCTGAGAAGGGAGAAAGTAACAGAAGAAGAGGAAGAATTGATCATAAGAGCCAAGAGATCTGCAGATCTCATGCTTGCTTACGGAAAGAGGGCAGCTTTGGCTTTATCTGGAAGAGGAATTGGCCCTCAGACTGCTTCACGCGTTCTGGCAAAAATGCATACAGATGAAGAAGAGCTGCTGAGAGACATTCTGGAAGCTGAGCGTACCTATGCGAGGACGAGGCGATTCTGGGATTGAAAATCAATCAATGGGGCTACACTCTTTGTCAAGGTAGCCTGAAAGAGCATAATGAAAGGATATCCACTGAGGAGGATCTTGTGGATCTATTTCTATCGCTTCATCATTAGTGCATCAGTCCCACTAAGCTCAGAGTGCACTGAACAACTTTCCGCCACTAGTTCTGCCAGTTCTTAGGAGTTACTGATTAGCAATATCGAAAAGCTTTTATACTAAGCAACACTAATAATAAACGAGAACCAAACGAACCAAAAGGTAGGAGGTCCAAAATGAAGCTCGAAGGAACTAATCTACTAGGTACTGCTTCAGAGACTGCATTTCTTACAGGGGAAAATGCGCGTTCTCTACCGTTCTTTGCTGCTACTAGCAGGTATATGAATGCAGATGCTGAGAACGGGCTCCCTGACAGTGTACTGTATCCTCGTCACTTCAGTCAGAAGACGTTCTACCTTTTCGAAAGCAATACAAGAATGGCAAAGGAGGTGAACCCATGAGAAGAAGAGTACAGAAAAAATGCGCAACTGCTGTGGTTCTGTGGCTGATCCTCATGGTTCTTGCAGGGAATGTG
Source organism: uncultured Thermococci archaeon (assembly GCA_964516825.1). GTDB lineage: Archaea > Methanobacteriota_B > Thermococci > Methanofastidiosales > SZ-28-30 > SZ-28-30. Next base: position 2,878 of record CAZFAR010000165.1, on the reverse strand, counting down.
GGTCCCAGTCTGCCAGAGACTGCAGGAAATGAGGAGGTACTTCCTTTGAAGTTGACGCCTTCTGTGTACACTATCGAAGAAAAAAGAGGGTACCACAGGGTAATTATGGACGGATTTTACACCAGGGGACTGCCTGGTGCGCCTGAACTGCCTCAGAAGACTTATGACATACCAGTGCCACCTGATGCGGATTTGACCACAGTACGCTTGGACATTGTTTCTCAGAGAACTGAACTGCTCGAAGGTGAATATAATATTTCACCTGGTCCTTTCCCTGCATCAAGACGGGGCACAACAGACAACGACTTTGAGACAGATGTGTATAGAACAGATGCATTCTATCCATCAACTCACATCGAGATACTGAGAACATATCAGGTGAGAGATGAAAAAATGGTGAGAATACAGTTCACCCCCATACAGTACAATCCTGTGACAAAGAAACTGCGACTGACTGAAGAAACAGAGATCAAAGTTGCGTGGAATACAAAAGCCTTTGAATTGAAAGCACCCCCACCTGTCACCTGGCCAGGGTATGCTATTATCACGACCAATGCTATCGTGAGTGGGAGCTCCAGTATGAATGCATTTGTGACCTATCTGCTGAACAAGGGCTTTACCGTGTATACTGTAACAGAAACGCAGTACGGACCAGCTGCAGGACAGCAGAGAGCAATAAACATTCGAAACTGGCTGGTCAGCAACTATTTCAGTCTACAGATTCAATTCGTACTGTTGATAGGAAATCCTGATCCAGATGATCCCATGGACCCAGTAGACAGCTTTGGTGATGTTCCAATGATGATGTGCTGGCCCAACCCTGGAAGTGTTCTCGATCAGACTCCTACTGACTACTACTACGCAGATTTGACAGGGAACTGGGATTCAGATGGTGATACAATGTTTGGAGAGTTTGGTCAGGATACAGTTGATTTCGGGCCTGAAGTGTATGTGGGGAGAGTACCTGTATACAATGACGACTACAGAACGCTAGACACTATTCTGAACAAGTTTATCAACTACAGTGGTGCAAACAAGAGCATCATGCTTCCTGTGGCGATATCAAACTACCAGAATGAGGAAAATTCGGCAAACTTGTGTACACCGGGATGGACACGAACTGATGGGCTGGATCTACCCCAGTATGTCATACAGAATATAGCAGTCCCCGCAGGGTATTCCACTTACGTGATGTATGAAAGGTCAGGAATTACAGGATTGGGTCACGATCCTGTGCCTGCAACAGCTTTCGGGTACAGTGCACCCTTGACAAATGCTAATGTCATGAGCCAATGGGGGAATGACTACGGGGTCGTGTTCTGGTGGGGTCATGGGAGCCCGACTGCAGCCTCACGAAAGTATTGGTCAAATGATATCTGTGCTAACACGATAGTCGAAGATGGGTTTTGCTGTGTGCAAGGAGACGAAGTGGCATGGCCCGCATTTCTGTCATCTGCTGATACTGCTCTCCTTCCTGATACTAGTACTTTTACTTTCCAGTGCTCCTGTCTGAATGGATATCCTGAGAATACAAGTCATCTGGGATATGCATTGCTGATGCGTGGTGCTGTGTGTACGGTGAGTGCTTCACGCGTGAGCTGGTATGCACTAGCGCAGTGGGCAAACTGGGGTGCTACTGACAATGTGGGCATAGGGTATGCGTATGTGGATCAGTTGGTGAGTGGACAACCGTGCTCAAAAGCATTGTACGATGGGAAGAACAGCCTCACTATCTGGTGGGGATGGCAGGGATGGATGAATCTTTTTGATTTCAACTTGTATGGAGATCCATCTCTAAGGTTGGAAATTCCACCAGAAGAGCCACCACCCTATGTCAGGGATAACAAGTACATGTGTTCTTTGAGCAGAAATCGTTTGAGAGAAGTGGGAAAGTTGATCCTGGAGATTCAACAGCTCATTGAGAACGCAAAAGCAGAAGGAAAGGATACAACAGAGTGTGAAAACCTGTTTGAAGAGGCTAAAAAGGCCTACGAAGAAGCTCAAATGTACATTGCGGGGAACTGCATTGCATCCAACAACTTGGCAATAAAGGCAATTGAACTCCTCAAAAAAGCCAAGGAATGTCTGGAGAACCTTTGATTTTTTACATTTTCCTTTTTGATTCTAGTTTCTCTTGATTTCTATTTTTTGATTCTTGGTCATAATATTTCCTGCTGTTTCCAGCGTCTTTTCCATCTTCAGAGCAATCATTGAAGGAACGATCCATTCTTGAAATGACGGACACACGTACGTGATAGACCCATAAACTTTTTCTCCATCTTTCATGACATAAGTCGGACGTTCACAGAAACAAGTTTGTTCTAGAAATGCAAACCCAAACTTTGAATATCAGAGCATTCCATGCTGTAAGAGCTGAAGAAATACTGAAAGAGCCTGGAGCAGTGATATTCACAGAAGCCAAAGAGATACTACAGAAGTGTGCGAAGGCTGAAACGCTTGCAGAAGGATCAGGCGTCCCCACCGAGCTGAGATTCACGTTAGTGCCAACGACACAAGAATGCATCTTGTTTCGTGTGAACAACACATGGGTAGAAATGAGAGCTTCAAGTACAGTGAAAATGATGATCCAACATTTTTTTGATGATCAGGTATTCACCATCAATATTACTCGGCAGACATCCCGACCAGCACCCTCCAGGGCTTGCATTTTCTGTTTCCAGATCAATACAGGATATCAGGATACCTATTTCTGTCCATGTCTATTCCTGTTCTATCGCCTCTGTGGGGATATCTATATGATCCTGTTAAGACTACTAACCACCCTCGGTCCCTCCGCAACAACCTCCGCAACACCCAACTGTCACACGAAAACCTGCATCACCCTGGTTTTTATCTGTCACTTTAGCCTTGTACACAG
>CAZFAR010000164.1:0-6303 GCA_964516825.1 uncultured Thermococci archaeon | reverse complement strand
GTGGTCTGTTAACCAGTACACGAATACGTTGACATCAATGTAGTTCATCTTTGACGAGCTCCTTTGTATATTCTTCTATTTTTTCATCTATTTCTTCTATAGGGTTTCTGACCTTGAAGATTCCTCTACCCTCCCTGACAGTGTCTATTGGTTCAAGTATGAGGGCTCCTTTCTCTTCTCTTACGATGAAGATTCTCCCTTTCATTCTTTCTCTTAGTTCCTTGGGAAGATATATTCTCCCCTGTTCATCCATTCTTACTCTGTCTTCCATTATGTCACCTGTGGTATTTCGAATATATTTCCATTTAAATACTTTCGGTATTCTTACAAGAGCCGGTGACTGCTAGGAAGTTGATTTCGGAGATACACGGGCTGGAAAGAGCAAGATATCGTGGATTGGAGAGGGTCACGATCCAGGCCTTGTTGACAGCAATTGTTGTCAATCTCAAGAACTTCATCCGCCTCTTAACGGAAGCAGCAAAAATCCTCCCAGCGTAAGCTATCTATCCCGGATGGATAGTGCAAAAATACTGCTAAGAAAGCCCAAAAAAAGGGTAATACAGGGGGAAAAGAAAGGGCAATCCACAAGGGTGCCCACCCCCTATCTCCGGGATTGAGACATTCGTGGAATATGACCAAGGGGACTGGAAATGATACACGTGTAACACTTTGATTACATCAAAGAGAGAACGAGTTTGATCTGCAATAGACAAAATCATATCTTACAGTAATTGAATTTGGAAATAAGCCATTTCCCAGAAAAGAATTTAAATTCCTTTTTTAATACACAGTGAGGTGATGAAAATGAATAGGACTCTAAGACATTGGCCCTTTGAATCTATTGAAGGCGCTGTTATACCTTTGGGTGAAGGATCTGGTGGCTCTCCATGTCCCAAGCCTGGGTAGATGCCTGATTCTCTAATAATAGATATTCTTCCATCTGTTTGGAATAGATACGTGTAAATCGTTTATTATTCCCGTTTCATCCAGTTCTTCAAACCGTGCAGTTACCTTATTGTATTCCTGTGCTCCAGGGTCTACTTGCAAGTGGAGGACAATTAACCCATCATATTTGTATAGATATGTTGTACGATCCAATTTCGATAGAGCTTTTTCAAGTCCTACCTCATATTCTGTCTTAAATGTTAGTAAGACATACTGATAATTCTCAAAACCAATAGGAAAGAAACTTACCAGAGTCTTGCACTGTTCCAGTATCTTGAGGTAGCATTCCCTTACAACAAACATAGACATCCCCAATTCTTTCCCCAGCTCGCGGTAGGTTTTTCTTCTCACATCACTCATAGCATCATATACCTTCCACTCTTGTTCGTCCCATCCATGGGGGTACGGGTCTCGCTTCAGTGCTCCCTTTTCTTCAAAATAAATATCCTCAACCCTACAGTGTGCAGGAAAAGATGGCAAAGGAGTACTCACATATTCCAGCATACTGGCTCCCTTCTTAAAACAAATGTAGGACCAATCCCCCTTCAATGCTAGGCAGAAGTTGACACCTGGATTATCTTTATGTTCTTCCCAGTATTTTAAAGGATTCTTCAAATCCTTAATAAGTTCAACTTCAATATTGCTGTTACAGTATAGATATGGCCCAGTAATCACTTTGTTTCTATAGGCTTTGTTAATGATCTCAATTGTTGTTTGCTTGCGTGAATAGGGGCTTTCCTTGTGAAAGCGGGAAAGTGGTAACCGAGGTCTATCAGACACCCGAACGCAGAAGTTGCGTATCAATGTCAGCTGTTTGGGGCTAAACCCTAGCAAGTTGTAATGTTCCTTTGGCACAACCTTCTGTTGTGAATACTTCATATAAACCTTACGCTGTTACTGGAATTATTGAGCCAAACGAACAGGAGTTCAGCAAATGTAACAGTTCCTTGCTGGGTAACGCTTATAGTAAAATGATACTCCATGCCAGAGGAAAGGGATGTCGAGATGGAAGAGAGCAGAAAGGAGGGACACCAATGTCAGAAAAAGAAGGAAGAAAGAAAAGCGAAAGCTTGGGGACTCGTAAAGGCAAATCAAAAAGGTTACAAAAAAACTCATTGGAAGATGAAGAGTATCTCTCAGAATTGCTCAACTTTGCGTTTGTTCTCACAGGAGAGGCAAAGCACCTGGAAGAGATAAAAGAATACATCGTACAAAAATACGTGAATACAGAGCTGGTCAAACTGATCAGACCTGTCTTCGACAAGAAAGAGATTTACATTGTGACTGATGACGACTGGAAAGAGTATCAGAGATTGAAGAATAAGGATTGGAGGCTGATCGGATACAGAATCACGTAGTTGAGACTCTTCCAATGTTACACGTGTAACATGCTCAATTTCATGAAACCATACTCTTAATAACCTTCAAGAGAGGATATCACCATGAATGTAAGCAGCCATATTAGATGTGCAGACTTCCCCTGTTCAGATATTGATACTGCAAGATATACAGTTCCTGCCATTGATGTTGATCCACAGAAGATCAGGATACTCATGATTTCAGAAGCTCCTCCCCAGAACCCGGGTGACTACTTCTACGCTCCTGGCAATCCCTTTTATCTGCAGACCACCCTCCAATCATTCAGCGAAGCAGGTGCACCTGTTTCTTCTGTGAAAGACATATTGGACCTGGGCGTATACATAACGACAGCAGTAAAATGCGGAAAGAAAGCATACTCTGTATCTTCTGATACGATTAAGAACTGTTCTGAACTGCTTGAAAGAGAAATCGACCTCTTCCCTCATACAAAGAGTCTCCTGCTCATGGGAGATGTTGCCATAAAAGCTGTAAACCTTATAGCAAAGCGGCAAACTGGTAAAGGGGTAATTCCCAGCGGCTCCACCTACAAGATCAGAAAGAATGAGTACTTCTACAGGGGAATGAGAGCATTCCCTTCATATCTGCAGACAGGGAAGAGTTTTCTCATTGAAAAGAGTAAGCAGAAAATGATAGCAGAAGACATTAGAGCTGCATTAAAGATTGAGTAGGTAAAAGAATTACTGCAGGGATTGCTGAATTACAGACCTGTTGCTGAAGTCTTCAAAACTATACACTTAAAAGCATAAACCTATGTAGTACTATGTTCATTGATCTGCACACCCACACCACGTGCTCTGATGGAACATTGACTCCTGAAGCTCTGATCCAGTATGCGAAAGAGAAGAACCTCAAAGCAATCGCTCTCACAGACCATGATACTGTTTCAGGAAACGAGAGAGCTCTGAAAGAAGGAGAATTGATGGCAATGGAGGTCATACCTGGTGTTGAGCTCTCTGCAGAATGTGAGAATGGAACCCTCCACGTACTCGGTTTTTTTGTTGATTCCAAGAACAAGATATTACAGGAGGCAACAAGGAAATTGCAGAAAAAGAGAAGAGAGAGAAATCTCAAAATCCTTGAGAAGTTGGAGGAACAGTCGATCCACATTGAAGAAGACCCTTTCAGACTGAATGCTTATCTAGGAAGGCCTCATATTGCCGATCAGTTAGTACAGGCAGGGTATACCACAAGCATTGAGGAGGGATTTGAGAAGTTTCTTGCAAGAGGACGACCAGCCTATGTCAGAAGGGAGAAACTGTCTGAAAAAGAAACAGTAGAGACAGTAGTAGAGGCAGGAGGGGTCCCTGTTCTTGCCCATCCAGTAACAGTTTCTGATCCTGAAAAAGTTCTTACCCGGTTAATTCCTTTTGGATTGAAAGGAATCGAAGCATACTACCCCACACATTCCCAGGAGGATACAGACTACTGTAAGCACCTTGCCCAGAAGTATGCCCTGGTGGTGACAGGGGGTTCAGATTTTCATGGAGCTCACAAACCTGGAATTGACCTAGGCTGCATGAATGTTCCCGCGCATCTCCTAGACACATTGAAAGAGAAAAGAGAACTGTGATTTCTGCAAACGTGGAAATTCGATACGACAAACTACTTATTAGGACATTACCGTAAATTCAATTTGTTACACCTGTAACATCAATTCTGTGGATAATTCAGAATGAGTGGGATTGGGGCATTGAAGTATGAAGAGGAGAACAAAACCAGAAAAAAATCAGGCTATTCCATAGGTGTCGATCTCTGTGACCACTCCCTGGTCGAATTCCTGAGGAACCTTGTGAACCTTATACAGTCTTGCAGTTCGAAGTTCCTTAATGAGTTCGAAATAGTGGAGGCCTTCACCATTGAAAAAGTACAGTTTGGTCATCATGCTTCCTATATCCCTTTCACTGATAAAAAACACTTCTGAAGGCATGTCCGGCCATATCAGTGCTGTCTGGAAGTAGGGCATGCTCCCTGGAGGTATGTAGATCAATCCGAGACTGCCTCCTTCTCTTTTCAAAAAATGCATTGTTCCATCCTTCAGAAAGAGGGTCCCCATCGTGGGATATTCTCCACTCTCATCCAGAATGTAACTGTGGTATCTATCGTTCTCCTCTATGACTGCAAAGGTTATGCTCTCATCTCCGTATATGTACTCAGTACCAGCAATCAGTTTCTGCGCATCCTCTGCCCACATGGGATTGTATATTCTGCCTTCTCCCTCGCCTGTGACGTAGTTCCAGTTGCCGAAGTATGACAGCCAGTAGAAGGTCAGCATAGTCCACTCAGTCACTAACAGGTACGCGTTGTCTTCTGCAAATTTACGCATCTCCATTTCTATGAGCGAGTCGCTTCCCTCTGGAAACTGCCGCAGGTTCTCTACTTCTGATCTGCTGTCAAATCCGTAGACCTCTTTCATAGCTATTGTTTCATCCTGGGTCTCCACAATCTTCCCGTACTTCACTACTCTCCACAGGATATCGTAGTGGGCACCATTCATCACTGATCTCCTCTTGCCTACAGATTCTATCCAGTACCCCGTGTCCCATCCAGCAATGATTATAGCATCTTCTGGAAGATTCTCATTGATCCAGGTCAACATCTCAAAGGTATCGTCGCTCATTGCAGCACTTGCTTTGCTGACTTGCAAGCCCTTTACATAGCATGGGACAACACTCAGACTGCAGGCTAGCACGATTGCAGCGACTCCTTTGGACGTTACCTTCCCCTCTACCATTTCCGGCAGTACACCAAAGAATGCTCCCGACGCTAATACTAAGGGAATAGCAAACAGCATCGTGTACCTGCCCCCCATGCGAAGCGTGAGCACAGTTCCTGCAAAGTACAGCGCGAGATATAACAAGAACTGAAAGGAGAACTGACTCCTTTTCCAGATGAGAACTGCAATACCGAAAGGTGCCACGAGCAGCAGTACGCTGAAAAGCTGTAACATGGCAGAAAGGGTGACCACATTTCGCTGCAGAATGGAAATTGAAATATCAGGCAAAATAACCGTCCCTTCAGGCTGGGACACAATACCCAGCAATCTTCCTCCAGCTTTCATGCCAGCAGAAAGAATACCTTCGCCATAGAACATATATACGCCTAGAATGATGATAGCCAGAGAGGTTGGTATCGGAAACTTTTTTATTTTCTGAGCAAGGAATTTGTGTCCGAACCCCCAGAGTACTCCCAGAACAATGAAGATCGCCCCTGTCATGTAGTATCCCTTGTACAGGGTCCATGGAACACTGAAGAAGAGGAAGGAGAGGGCAAATGCAGAGAGAAGTCTTTCATCAAATTTTTTCTTTAAACCGTCCACCAGGATGCAGATTCCAAATACAGAAAATACCAAGAAGCAGAGGTACCAGTACCCAACCCAGGTCAAGGCAAACAGGAAGAGCGAAAATCCAAGAAGAGCTGACCATGTATATTTCTTTTCATTCTTGAGGATGGAAGCCATGAAATAGGTGGCAGCAAAGGAGAAGAGAATGATCCAGATATCTGTATCTGTGTGGCCGATTACTGTTCTGGAGGAAATTGCTCCATTTACTGCCATGAACAGTGCAGTGAACAGACCGCCCACCCAGTTGGTTACTGCCTTTCCTGCAAGATAGGCTACCAGTATGGTGAGAATGACAGGGATTGTATTGGCATAGATGCACCACTGGAGGAGGGTCATGCCAGAGAAGAGGCTGACAACTTTGTAGGAGTAGGCAAGATAGTAGTGGAACAGGGGAGGATGCCTTACAGGGGCACCTGTTGGATAAGCAGCTATTGTATCCCATTCAGGTCGTGATCCTCCTTCCAGAATAGTTCCTGCCATTCTGTAGTGGTAATATGGATCAAAGCCCAGAAGATACTTGCCATCTCTACTGATGTAGTAGCTTCTTATGTGAAGTCCTACTCCAACGATGGCTACCAATGCGATAATGATGAAGAGGGTTCGGTAATTCTTGATCATGCAGTTTCTTTCTGACATGT
>CAZFAR010000163.1:0-6320 GCA_964516825.1 uncultured Thermococci archaeon | reverse complement strand
ACTCCTGTAAGAGTGGAAGAAGAAACAACGATGAAGTTCGGTGAGTATGATGTTCCCATTTCCATGACTGTGGAGCGAACTGGTGAGGAACTCTACTACGGGCACGATTGCTGGGTTTTCTCAGGGACGCAGACCACGAATGTGATGGGCAAGATATCAGAAGGTGTAGTTCTAGAATACATAGACAAGAAGAGCGCTCAAGTGGTACGGGCAGTCATTACCATTGGAGAAGAAGAAGCAGATACAGGGTACATAGAACCTCCCCTTTCCATTGAAGAACTGGAGTGGGAGCTTGGGGAGAGGGAGACTGTAACTACTGAAATGGGGGAATATGACTGTCAGATCATCTATCTAAAGGAGGATGATGAAGTCGTTGGAACTCTGTGGGTAAACGAAGAAATGAGGACCCCTCTAAAGTATGAATTCTCTTACAGGACAGCGGATATGGACTTGACTCTGACCATGACTTTGATTGAATACACTTTAGGGGAATAGTATTCTTTTCTTTTCCTTTACTTTTGTCCAAAGGCGGAAAGATTCTGAAGCCACATAGACCTAATCTTTATATTCATGCCTTTCCTTTTCTTGCCATGAAGACACAAGCACCAAAAACTGTAACAGTGGTAATTGCCATCATACTCTTCCTGATCGGTGTTGCGGGTCTGTACAGTACCATAGTTCGCATACCCAATGATTTGGCTCAATTGTGTCTGGTAATATCCAATATACTCTTGATTCTTGGTGCACTGGTCAAGGGACTCTAAATTCTTTTTTTTCTTTTTTTAAGTCTTCTGTCTCTGCTCTCTTATGAGAGGTTGCAAGAAAGCTTACAGGAAAGCTCATCATCCAAAGATATATAAATGATGAGTATTCAGAAAAGAGTGAAAACGCTTGAATTGATGCGGTTGATTCCATGATTGAAACATCGTCTCCCATAGAGTTCATCAACGAAAAATTCAACAAGAATGACCTTTTCCTTACAACAGAAAGCATAGAACCATTACTGCACCAGGAAAGACTGGATGAGTTTATTGAATACCTGAAAAAGAATAATATTGTGTTTGTGCAAAGAAATCATGTTGAATCATTTTTTTATCCTCAGATAGAAGCGGAAAATCCTCTTGAATATAAGAAGGAGAAACTCCCCCTGGACAGTTTTGTCCCCTCTACCCGCGCTGAGATTGACGCTGACATGAAAATCCTCAAAGATATTACCAGGACTGCACTCTCTGAAGGAAGCTGCAGAAACTTTGTTGCCATGTTCCTGAGCAGGTATCAGAAGCTTTCCCGCATGTTTCGGGCAAAGCCTTCCATGAGAGACTTCCAGACTATAGCAGTAATCAAGAAAATGAAAATCAAGGAAGATGTGAAGACTGTGGGCATGGTAACAGAGCACAGTGTAACCAGGAATGGACACGTCATTATAACACTGGAAGATGAAACAGATTCTATCAAGGCTTTGCTCCACTGCAGGAATGAATCTCTCGCAGATCAGGCACGCAGCCTGCTGGAAGATGAAGTCATCGGAATCACAGGTACCTTGGGGCAGGACATCATTTTTGCAAGACATCTGGAATTTCCAGATATACCAGGAGGAAGGGAACTGAACAGGTCAAAAGAGGACATCTGTGTGGCTGTCACCTCTGATCTGCATGTGGGAAGCAGGAATTTCACTGAGGCTGCCTTTCTGCGGTTCATTCGCTGGTTGAACCTGAAATACTCCAGGCAGGTGGAGCTGGCTTCAAGGGTTCGCTATCTGATTGTGGCAGGTGATCTGGTAGATGGAGTTGGCATCTATCCTGGACAGGAAGATGATCTGGCCATCACTGATTTGAGAGAACAGTATCTGAAGCTGACAGAATTGCTGAAGCTGGTCCCGCCGCACATTACAGTAATACTGCAACCTGGTAACCACGATGCTACCCGGGTAGGAGAGCCGCAGCTTCCAATTCTGGAGGAATATGCACCTGATCTCTACAGTATGGAGAACGTCAGAATGGTGGGAAATCCCTGCTCTCTTCAACTGCATTCAGTCAACTTCCTGCTTTACCATGGGGGAAGCCTATTTGATTTTCTTGCAAAGCAGAAGCAGCATGATGATGCTGCCAAACCAATGATTGAAATGCTCAAAAAGAGGCACTTGTGCCCCCTCTACGGGAACGTGCCTGTGGTTCCTCTGGATGATGATCTACTGGTGATCGATGATGTGCCTGACGTCCTTGTTACAGGACACATCCACGTCAACTCCCACGGGAACTACAGAGGTACTACTGTACTGAATGCAGGATGCTGGATGAATCAATCGGAATACCAGAAAAAGAGGAACATCAACCCTACACCTTGCAAAGTTCCCATATTCAACCTGAAAACCCACAATACGACGGTGATGAACTTTGGAGCATGAACAGTATTTTGAGATGCTGGAAACCCAGCTACGGGAAATGTATGAAATAGCAGAAAGAGCGCGAAAGCAGTGGAAAGACCCAGATCCTCGAGTGGAAATCCCGTTAGCCAAGGACATGGCAGATCGAGTGGAGAGCCTGGTAGGTCCGCGCGGTATTGCAGAATTCATTCGAAAACTGGACAAAGAAGGACTCTCCAGGGAAGAAATTGCATTGAAGGCAATTGATCAGATAATAGAGTCAGATTTCCGTGGAGAAAAGACTGCAGAACAGTGTATAAGAACGTCTCTGGCCATTCTAACTGAGGGAATCGTGGCTGCTCCTTTAGAGGGGATTGCCAGGGTCAAAATCAAATCCAACTTCGATGGGACTAAATACCTGGCCATATACTTTGCTGGTCCTATCAGAAGTGCAGGAGGCACTGCAGCTGCTCTGGTCGTCCTACTGGGAGACTACATCAGACGAAAACTGCGTTTGGACAGGTTCAAGATTACAAGCAGTGAAATCGAGCGGTACATAGAAGAAATGGAATTGTACAACAGGATCACCCGTCTTCAGTACTTCCCCACTCCTGATGAGACGAGAAAGGCATTGCAGGAGATTCCGGTAGAAATAACGGGAGAACCCACAGAACAGGAAGAAGTCTCAGGATACAGGAACATGGAACGAATAGAGACCAACAGGGTGAGAGGAGGTGCTGTTCTTGCCCTGGCAGAGAGTGTGATCCAGAAGAGCAAAAAAGTGTACAAGTACGCAGAGAAATTTGGAGTATCAGGATGGGAATGGCTGAAAGACCTGCACACAGTCCTGGCAGATGAGAGTGTTATAAAACTGAATGAGAAGTACCTGCAGGATGTTATTGCAGGAAGACCTGTCTTCTCGTACCCCTCAAGAAGAGGTGGATTCCGCATTCGTCTGGGCAGGTCCAGAAATACAGGGTTAGGAGCATGGGGAGTGCATCCTGCCACCATGTCAGTGTGCAACGGGTTCATCGCTACAGGGACTCAATTGAAAACTGAACGGCCGGGAAAGGCTACTGCAGCTGCTCCTGTGGACAGTATTGAAGGACCCGTGGTGAAGTTGGCAAATGGAGATGTGCTGCGGCTCGAAACTTATGAAGAAGCTGAAGCTGTAAGAGAGAAGATTGATGAAATCCTGTACATTGGGGATGCTCTCATCTCTTACGGTGATTTCCTGCAGAACAGCCACGTCATCTTACCCTCCGGATATGTAGAAGAGTGGTGGATGCAGGAAGTTCCCTTTGACATAGATCCTTATTCAGTATCTGAAGAAGAGGCATTAACCATCAGTGAACAGTATAAGGTCCCACTGCATCCCAAGTATACCTACTTCTGGAACTATCTGGAAAAAGAAGATCTGGAAGCTCTCCTGGACTGGGACAGAAAAACGTATTCTCACAAAATTAAAGATATTCTGGAGCTACTGGGAGTTCCTCACAAGGTGAGAGAAGGTGAATTCCTAATTGAATCTCCTGCTTTCTTCAAGTGCCTGAAAAAAGAATTGTATGACCCAGATTTAGATATTCTGGAGACAATCAGTGAAATGGCAGGTTTTCCTGTCAGAGCAAAATGCTTGTACACTGTAGGGGTGAGAATGGGCAGACCAGAGAAGTCGAAGTATCGCGTGATGTCACCCCCTGTGCATGTACTTTTCCCGGTGGGTGATCGGGGTGGAAGGACGCGAAGTCTAATAAAGGCAGGACATCAGCCCATCGAGGTAGAAGTGGTAAATCTGGAATGTCCCAAGTGCGGAGAGATCACATACAAGAGGAAATGTCCCAAGTGCGGCTCAGTAACAGAGCTCTTCAAGACCTGTACCAACAGATCGTGTTCTGTCGATAGGATCAAAACAGATTATGAATTGTGTCCTGCATGCAACCATCCCTTGCAATTGTACTCTAAGAAGAAAATATCAGTAGCGCGTGAACTTGAGGAAACAGGTGGACAGGTACCGGAACAGGTGAAAGGTGTCATCGGCATGACTTCTGGATACAAATTCCCTGAACCAGTAATAAAGGGTATTTTGCGAGCCAAAAACAAGGTATATGTCTTCAAAGATGGTACTATTAGATTTGATGCTACTGATCTGCCCTTGACCCATTTCATTCCAAGAGAAATTGGTGTATCTGCTGAAAAGATTAAGGAACTGGGCTACGCGGAAGATTACAATGGGGATATTCTAGCCAATGAGGATCAGATCCTGGAGTTGCATGTCCAGGACATCATCATCTCCAGAAATGCAGCCCCCTATCTGATCCGCGTAACCAGGTTCCTGGATCAGTTGCTCCAGAAATTCTATGAACTGCCTCCTTACTACAACGTGAAAAAGGAAGAAGATTTGCTGGGACATCTGGTCATCGGGTTGGCCCCTCATACTTCTGCAGGAGTGGTGGGAAGAATCATTGGGTTTGTCGATGCAAAAGTAGGGTATGCTCATCCCTACTTCCACGCAGCAAAGAGGAGAAACTGTGATGGGGACGAGGATTCCATCATCATGCTCCTGGATGCTCTGCTCAACTTTTCAGTGTATTACCTTCCTGAAAAGAGAGGTGGAAGAATGGATGCACCTCTGGTGCTGACTATGAAGATAGATCCCAGAGAAGTGGACAAGGAAGCCCACGATCTGGATGTCGTACCAGTTTACCCTCTGGAGTTGTACACCTCAGAATTTCCAGCTCCTTCTGACATCTGTATAGAAACAGTGAAAAACCGCTTAGGGAAACCTGAACAATATCACGGGTTGAGGTTCACCCATCCCAATACAGATATCTCCCAGGGGCCCTCGGAAAGTGCCTACAAGACCTTGCCTGCTATGAAGGATAAGATTTCAGCCCAATTTGAAATAGCCAGAAGGATACGAGCAGTTGATGTCGATGACACTGCAGAAAGATTGATCAAATCACATTTCTTGCCTGATCTTATCGGTAATCTGCGTTCCTTTTCCAAACAGAACTTCAGATGCGTGAATTGCAACAAGAAATACCGGAGAGTTCCTCTAGCCGGAAAATGCACCCGGTGTGGAGGGAAGATTGTGCTTACTATATCAAAGGGGTCGGTTGAAAAGTACTTGAAAGTTGTCAAGGATCTCCTGCAGACGTACGATATATCTGATTATGTGAGACAGAGAATCGAGCTAGTAGAAAAGGAGATAGATCTCATATTCCATGAAACGCATCAACAGTTGAACCTTACTGATTTCATTTGAGCAGAATTCATCAATTCCATCCCCTTTTCCTTGTCAGAAATATCAAGATTAACCTATGTCATCGAAACCTCTACACGGATGATTAGATTACTTATGGCAATCTTTGAGGGACACAGGATATGCTTGGATACTGAACGAGAGATCCTAAAACAATATGAAGATGACGTCATAATCTCCATTCCGTCTACCAACTGCTTGACGTCATAATCTCCATTCCGACTCAAAGCTGGAATAGTCGGATGCCATGTACGTGTTAGAGTCCTCTAATTGTTTTCTCTTGAGAAATGCGACATATTTGCAAGGTAATGAGCTATCCAATTTGTTACACGTGTAACAAATTGGGAACAATCTACAAATTGATGATCAAGTATCGGAAAAGAAAAGCGAGAATCAAGATTCCAAGAGAATTGTACAAGAATACTCATAAAATGTAACGCAAAAGAATCATGGGTCCTTCAGGAAGGACTGGATTGATTCTCGGGAACATAGGATTTGTAGATCCAGAGCTTCTTAATACATCATTATCAGACTCTCAAGGATAGGCAGGTCTTCTAAAAATCCAGACATTGAGAAGTGTCTTGAACAAGGAAAACAAAAAAAGAAGAAAAAAAAGATTTGGTTACAGCTGATCTATGAGTGACTGAGCTGCTGCTCTGGTGGCATCTCTGTCTGCACCTGCGATGATCAAGACAT
>CAZFAR010000162.1:0-6357 GCA_964516825.1 uncultured Thermococci archaeon | reverse complement strand
ATGCTACCAGGAGAATAGAAGGGGAATCCCAAAAGCTCATCCTTTATATTAACATCGCGATTTTTGTAGTCTTCGTTCTCTATATTCTGTACGTTGGCATGTCCGAGAAATGCTGGCAGGTTAATTTTATATAGATTTCATTAGCAATGGAAATATTGAGGAATTCATCCGTGATTATGGCAGAAATCAGTTTATTATCACATCAAGAACTGCGGGATATCATGATGAGCTGAAGGGATTCGAGAAACTGGAAGTAAAAGAGTTTGATGATCGCCAGATAGAGCAGTTCATCATGAATTGGTTCGGGCAGGCTGATGAGAAAGCTAAATCCATGAGTAAGGCTATAAGAGAGAATGAGAGGATAAAGGCACTTGCCCGAACCCCATTAATGGTGGCAATCATTGCAGTCATTTATGAAGAAGACCGGAAACTACCTTAGAGGAGGGTTGAATTATACCAGAGGTACGTGGAGGTTTTGCTCAGCAGATGGGATGTGGTAAAGCGTATTGAGAACAGGTATTATAAAGGCAAAGGAGAAGATCTTGAGAAAGCTGGCTTTGGATATCCATAGTTCAGGGGGGAGGTCTCTTACAAAGGAGCAGATCCTGGAGAAGTTTTCCAGATATCTTCCAGAGGTGAATATTGAGGATGAGCGCGCAGAAGATGTCTTGGATGAGATCGTGCAGAGGAATGTACTTATCAAAGAGGTTTCCATTGGAGTCTATGAGTTTCTGCATTTATCATTCCAGGAGTATTTTGCTGCTCTTGAGCTGAGAGAGAGAAAGGACTATGAAGTACTTCTGGAACATCTATATGATCCCTGGTGGGAGGAAGTGATCCTGCTCATTGCAGGGTTTGATAGGGATTCTACCGAGCTGATACGGAGGATTCAGAAGGAGGAAAAAACAAATAAAAGATTCAGGGAAGATATCTTTTACAGCAATCTAATGCTGATGGGAAAGTGTATTGCTGATGCTGATTATACTGATGCGAGATTGAGGGAGGAAATAGTTGAGAGACTTTGGTTCTTGTACCAGACAGCTGAGTTCTCTTCTTTGAGAGAAAATGCGATTGGAATTCTGGGTCTTGTGAAGCCGAAAAAGCTTATCAGTTCACTGATAGAGGAGTTGAGTAGTGGGGATAGTTTTGTTCGACTGAAAGCAGTACATGCACTGGGAATGATGGGGAGTGAGAGAGCTCTTGATCGATTGATCGAACTCACGAATGATGAAGAGGGTTCTGTTCGAGAGAGTGCAGCAGAAGCTCTGGGGAGGATAGGGAGTGAGAGAGCTCTAGATCGATTGATCGAACTCACGATAGATGAAAGCATTCATGTCAGATGGAGTGCAGCAGAAGCTCTGGGGAGGATAGGGAGTGAGAGAGCTCTAGATCGATTGATCGAACTCACGATAGATGAAAGCATTCATGTCAGATGGAGTGCAGCAGAAGCTCTGGGGAGGATAGGGAGTGAGAGAGCTCTAGACCGATTGATCGAACTCACGATAGATGAAAGCATTTGTGTTCGAGAGAGTGCAGCAGAAGCCCTAGGGAGGATAGGGAGTGAGAGAGCTCTAGACCGATTGATCGAACTCACGAGAGATAAAGACAGTTTTGCCAGATGTAAAGCAGCAGAGGCACTGGGGAAGACTGGGAATGAGAGAGCTATCAGATCACTAAAGAAAGCCCTGAAAGATGAAGAGATAGGGTACAGAGGAGAAGCAAGGGATGCAGCTTTTGACACCCTCCAAAAATTGAGCAAGAAACTTGAGATAAGAATCTTCTGACACCAGTGCTACACCATTTTTGCCTCAATTATCCTCAGTTGAAGAGAAAAAATAGATTCCTCAAAAGAGCACAGACCCTCCTCTACTGAGAATGTTACACGTGTAACATGGTCCTTCAAAGCCCTGAGTATCCCTAACAGGGAAAAGCTTAAGATCAAAAAGAGTATAGAAGATTCACTCAGCAAAGAGTATCAACCCACAAAAGAGGAGGATTATCATGTGGTACTTTTACTCGCCGATTCTGGTTTTCGGGGAAGAAGCCCTCGACCACCTCGAAACCATTGAAGGAAAGAAATGCTTCATCATAACTGATCCCGGCATCAAGAACCTGGGAATGCTGGATATTCTCACCAAAAAGCTGGAAAATGCAGAAAAGGAATGGCAGGCCTTCATCGAGGTCGAACCCGATCCTCGGGAAGAAACAATATACAGAGCTGCAGCACAGTGCAAAGCGTATGAGCCTGATCTAATTATCGGGTTCGGAGGTGGATCATCTTTAGATGTAGCAAAAGGAGTCTGGGTTCTATACGAGCACCAAGACTTTGAAACTGTAGATGAAATTCATCCATTCCAGACATTACATACAGGACGCAAAGCCAAGCTCATAGCAATTCCCACAACCTCAGGCACTGGAGCTGAAGTAACATGGGCTGTCATAATCACCCGAGAAAAGGATGGTCACTGTGCAAAACTGGAACAAGTAAATAAGGCTGTTATTCCAATCCTTGCGATCATTGACCCACAATTTCCCATAAAGATGCCCTCTGCCCTGACAGCAGCTACAGGATTTGATGCACTGGCCCAAAGTCTGGAGGGAGCTATATCAACCTGGCAGAATCCTTTTTCAGACGCCTATGCCATCCATGCAATCCGTCTCATCTTCGAGTATCTACCCCGGGCAGTGAGAAATGGAGATGATCTGAAAGCACGAGAACAGATGCACAATGCTGCCACCATGGCAGGGCTTGCCTTCGGGAATTCGCAGGTGATCATGGGGCATGGAATAGCCCATGCTCTGGGTGCCCTTCTTTACATACCTCATGGGAATGCAGTAGGATTGTGTCTGCCATACACCATGGAATACTGCTTGAACGATCCTGATAGCCGTACAGCAGAGGAGAAGTTCGCTCTGATTGCAAAGTCAGTAGGTGTAGCGATTTGGACACAAAATGACAGAAAAGCAGCAAGAGCATTGGTAGACAGAGTGAGACGGCTCCAGAAAGAGACAGGTCTGCCAGACTCTCTGAAAGCGCTGGGCATATCTCGGGAGGATTTTAATGCGAATATGAATACTATTGTGGAGCAGTGCCTGGAATCGCCCAGTACAGTCATGACTCCCCGAGCCATTGGTGTGGACGAATTCGTGAAGATTCTCAACTGCATGTATGAGGGTAAGAGTGTGGACTTCTGACGAAAATGGTGGTGCCTTGAAAGGATTTCGGGGAAAGATACTGGTAGCGGATTTGTCTGCTCATAAGATTTCGACAGAGCCACTAAAGGAAGAGATTGCCCAGAATTTTTTGGGTGGAGCAGGTTATGCTGTTCGATACCTGTATGATCTTGTTGACAGAAATTGTGACCCTTTAAAACCTGAGAACCCTCTCTTTTTCATGACAGGCCCTTTAACGGGGACACATGCTCCCACAGCAGGAAGATGGGTTGTGTGCGCTAGATCTCCACTAACGAAAATGTGGGGCGAGTCCAATTGCGGTGGGTTTTTTGGAGCAGAGCTCAAATTTGCTGATTTCGATGGTATATTAGTAAGAGGTGCCTCTGAGAATCCTGTATACCTGTATGTCACTGAAGAAATTCAGGAGATCAGAGATGCATCCTCCTTATGGGGACTGGGCATTTATGAAACCCATAAAAGATTGAAGGCACTGAACAATCTGGCGCAAATAGCCTGTATTGGTCCTGCTGGTGAAAATCTTGTCAAGTATGCTATCATTGGATCTGAGGAAAGGGCAGCGGGCAGAACAGGCATGGGGGCTGTCATGGGATCAAAGAAGTTGAAGGCTGTAATGGTGTCCGGCAAAAACAAGGAGATAGATACAGCTTGCCCTGAGGAATTCGAGAAATGGGTTGAAAAAGCGAATGAGGAAGTGAAAGCAGTCTTCACCACAGAGATGTTTGAAGACCTGGGCACGTCTGCTGCAGTAGACATGTATAACTACCGTGGAGAGCTTCCGATCAAATACTGGACTCAGGGTGAATTCGATGAAGCTGATAACATCTCCGGTGCTACGATGAAGGAGACTATTCTGGTGAAGAATCGGCACTGTTTTGCCTGTCCAATTGGATGCGGACGCATTGTGAATGTGAAGGAGGGCATATACCAGACACCTGGGGACATAGAAGGGCCTGAATACGAGACTGTGGCTGGATTTGGGTCATTAATACTGAATTCCAGTCTGGAGGCCATCGTTAAGGCTAACTACCTGTGCAACGACTGGGGCATCGATACGATCTCAAGCAGTGGGACTATTGCCCTCATTTACTCCCTTTATGATAGGGGGATGATCACTGCCCAAGACCTCGATGGAATAACTCCTGCATGGGGAGACCCTGATGCTGCCTTGAAACTCATTCCCAAGATTGCACTAAGAGAAGGAATTGGAGATATCATGGCAGAGGGCGCTGATGCTGTAGGCAGAAGATTCCGGGTAGCTCCCGATGAGATTGCCACTGTTGATGGGATGGAAGTGCCTTACCACGACTTGCGCTCATGCTTCGGGATGGCTATAGCATATGCTGCAGGTCCTCGGGGGCCTGATCATACCTCGTGTGATATGTATCAGACAGCTCTTGGCCAGCCCTTTCCTGAACTGGGGATACCCTCTCCTGACATGTATGATGAAGGTACAGAAATGACTGACGCATGTGCCCGGCTGCAGGACTATCGTGCTTTCTATACTACAGTGATCATGTGTGTTTTCTGCAATCCTGCTCCTTCTACAATTGGCAAACTACTCACTTCAGCAACAGGATCAGAAATTGGAATTCCGGAGATTAAGAAAATTGGGGAACGCGTTCTGAACATGAAGCGGCTGTTTGACATCAAGATGGGCCTTGATGCCACGTGGGACAGACTGCCTAATATCTTGACAGCTCCACTTCCTGAAGGAGGATCCTCCAATAAGAGCCCTGATTGGAGATCAATGCTCAAGCAATTCTATGAATTCAGGAAATGGGATCCTGTAACAGGTATCCCACCAAGGGAGAAATGCGAAGAACTGGGTCTGCCTCTCCCCTGGTTTTCGCAGAATCTGCAAGAAAGCAAAGAAGATGAAATCCAGTAAGCTGAGATTTTCTCTCCCTAAATCCATCCATTCCACAACAACATTAATACCAATGCTAATGCAATGCTAATATTTAAGTGTGGAATAGACAAATCAAGAAGGTGATACTATGCCTACACTCACTGCAGTTGTGCACAAGGAAGAAGATATGTATGTGGCAGAATGTCCTGAACTTGGAACAATCAGCCAAGGGAGAACATTGGAAGAAGCTGTCTTGAACTTGAAAGAAGCCACTGAACTATATCTGGAAGAATTTCCCTTCAAAGACGAAGGAAGATCATTCATGACTACCTTTGAGGTGGCTCCTGTTGCCAAGACTTAGGAAAGTCTCTGGTCAGACTGTAGTCAGAATTCTCTGTAATAATCTCGGATTCACTGTAAGCGGGCACTCCGGAGGCCATGTGAGACAAAAAATATGAGAAAAAGAAAGACTAGTAGAACTCTGTCTCAGTCAGTGTAATCGTGCGAACCAGTTCCTGAGCTGCCTTCACAGCGCGCATGACCTTGGCCATGTTGCCCTTTAACTTGAACTTGCCTGTCATCAGTCCCTGGATTGGATCCAGAGTACCCTCCACAAGCTTGACATAGTTCGTGTAGATGCCATCGAAAGTGTAGGCAGCCTGAACCTCATCAGGAAATTTCAAGACTCTCCCACCACGTGCTTTTCCATGCCATAGATCTATCCACATGTACACATCGTGGTCAAGGGGGCCATCCTTTCTAACGATGAAAACAAAGTCTCCCTCCCACGTGCTGGCAGCTTCTGCGTATTTTTCGTTCTTGTTCAGCTCATCCATGTAAGCCTTGATCCATTCTTCTGTTCCGAAAAGCGCCATATAAATCAGCTCCTGCAATTTCTTCTCCCCTGTCTCTTACATCTAATAAAGGTTTTGCATTCACATTCATCCATGTTCTGGCGAATTCATCATTTTTTCCTTTTCGGCAGTTTTCCCCATTTTCGATGCGCGTAATAACCCAGAGCCACAGGAATGCTAAGAAGGGCAAACCATACACTAACAAGGGATGCAAATCCCAGCCCGCCTCCTATGGTTGTCCACGTAACTTTTTTAGTGTTCTGAATAATGTTCCACGCATCCTTTGGATTGTAATTCCCATAGAAAAAGACAGAGACAGTGGCCATAACAGACAATCCAATGACCTGCCAGTGATACAATGTTAGAATCCAGAACAGAAGAATAGAACCGCAAACATGAGCTACCACATATATCTTGCCTCTTTCTGGACCCAAGAATACGATTGTCGTCCTCTTCTGC
>CAZFAR010000161.1:0-6359 GCA_964516825.1 uncultured Thermococci archaeon | reverse complement strand
GATGCAGAACATTACCAAGCGCTTTCCTGGAGTTGTTGCCAATGATGATATCACCTTCTCTGTTCTAAAGGGCGAAATACATGGATTACTTGGGGAGAATGGAGCAGGAAAAACTACACTCATGAACATATTGTACGGGTTGTACGAACCAGATTCTGGAGAAATTTATGTTCACAACCAGAAAGTCGATATTTCTGAACCAAGTGACGCTATTTCTCTGGGTATTGGTATGATTCACCAGCATTTCATGTTAATACCACCCTTTACTGTGGCCGAGAACGTCGTACTGGGAATTGAACCCTTGAGAGGTCTTTTACTGGATAGAGAGAAAGCAGCCAAGGAAGTGCAGGAAATCTCCCACAAATATGGATTAGCAGTAGACCCAAACGTCAAGGTACAGGAGCTCTCGGTAGGAATAGAACAGAGAGTAGAAATATTGAAAGCCCTTTACCGGGGGGCAGAAATTCTGATTCTGGATGAACCCACAGCTGTCCTGACTCCCCAGGAAGGAGAAGAACTCTTCAAGGTGATGAAGTCCCTCAAAGAAGAAGGAAAAACCATTATCTTCATCACCCACAAGCTGAAGGAACCCATGGCTACCTGTGACAGAATCACAGTCTTACGAAAAGGAAAACTGGTAGGAACTGTCCTGGCCGAGAAAACAGACATATCCAGCCTTGCAAGAATGATGGTGGGAAGGGATGTCTGCTTCGAGGTGGAGAAGTGCCCGCATCCCTACGGGAGTACAGTCATGGAGGTTAAAGAACTGGAAGTATACAACGATCGCGGAATAAAAGCATTACAGGGAGTCAACCTCGTATTGCGGAAAGGTGAAATCCTTGGAATTGCAGGAGTGGAAGGCAATGGACAGTTAGAACTTGTAGAAACCCTGACAGGACTACGAAAGGCTGCTGCAGGCAAGATACTCATTAAGGGACGTGACATGATCAACCATTCTGCCAGAGACATCATCATGGCGGGAGTTTCCCACATTCCAGAGGACCGTCAGAAAAGAGGGCTGATTCTGGATTTTTCTTTAGCAGAGAATCTGATCCTGGGATCTCATTTTGTGAAACCTTTTTCTCACCGTTTCCGGATGGACTACAGGCGCATATACACCTATTCGGACAGGCTGGTGGAAGCTTTTGACATCCGCGGTACTGGTATTGAGAGCCAGGTGAAATACCTCTCTGGAGGAAACCAGCAGAAAGTGATCGTGGCCCGCGAAATCGGCCGCAGACCTGAAATAATCATTGCTTCCCAGCCTACCAGAGGATTGGATGTGGGTGCTATCGAATATGTTCACGAGCAACTCTTAAAGATGAGAGAGGATGGCATGGCAATCTTACTGATATCAGCAGATCTGGATGAAGTTCTGTCTCTTTCTGATCGGGTTGCTGTCATCTATGAGGGGAAGATTGTGGGCGAGAGAGACCCTCAGAAAGCTACTGAAGAAGAACTGGGACTGTTGATGGCAGGAGGGAAAGTCCGTGAGGCGTAGCCTCAGTACACGGATCATACAGGTGAGAAAGGAAAGTGTCATAGATGTTTTCATCTCTCTCATTGCAGTGGTGGCTGCTTTGCTCGTGGGAGCTGTTATCGTTTACATTTCAGGCTCTTCTCCCTATGAAGCGTACAGAGCATTATACGAAGGAGCCTTCGGGAGTACTTACGATTTTGCCCAGACATTGACCAGGACCACCCCCCTGATTTTCACAGGGTTAGCAGTGGCTTTTGCTTTTCGATGCGGATTGTTCAACATTGGTGGAGAGGGTCAGCTATATGTGGGTGGAATGACAGCAGCCCTCGTTGGGATCAGTTTTACAGGGCTCCCCTGGTACATACATCTACCATTAGCGCTAGGTGCAGGAGCAGCTGCAGGAGGGGCGTGGTCTCTTGTATCCAGTGTACTGAAAGCAAGAGTGGGAGCCCACGAGGTCATTACCACGATCATGATGAACTACATCGGAATCTTCCTGTGCAGCTATCTGGCCAACTATCCGTTCAAGGCAGAAGGCTGGGTTGCTCAGACTGATGTAGTGGAACCCTCAGCGCAGCTGCCCCGGCTTGTACCTGCCACTCAACTCTCAGCAGCAATCTTCATCGCATTGGGCTGTGTAGTAGTTGCATACTACATATTGTACAAGACTACCTTGGGATACGAAATCCGGGCTGTTGGACTGAACCCTGAAGCTGCCGAGTATGGTGGAATCAGTGTCCAGAAGAGCATTATCCTGGCCATGTTCATTTCAGGCATGCTGGCTGGGGTAGGAGGTGCAGGAGAAGTTCTAGGACTGCACAAGCGATTCATCTTTGGATTCTCCCCCGGATATGGATTCGATGGTATTGCTGTCGCCGTTCTTGGGAGAAATCATCCTGTTGGCGTGGTCCTGGGAGCCTTACTCTTTGGAGCTCTGCGGAATGGGGGGATGGTGATGAAGCAGATGACCAATGTACCGACCGATCTGGTGATAGCCATCCAGGGAATTGTTATCCTTTTCGTGGCAGCTCCTGAAATGTTCAGGATCATCAGGAGAATCAGGAGAGGAGGAATGAGAAATGCTTTCTGATATTGTCTCTTTACTGGCTGCAACCCTGAGAATTTCACCCCCAATTGCTCTTGCTTCTATAGGAGGTGCTTATTCTGAGCGATCAGGTGTCATCAACATTGGACTTGAAGGCATGATTCTCATGGGAGCTTTCGCAGGAGTGGCTGTTACCCATTTTGCAGGCAGTCCCTGGTTAGGCGTGGCAGGTGCTGTTCTGGCAGGAGGGGGTCTTGGGCTGTTGCATGCTGTCTTATGCATCAGATTCAAGGCAAACCAGGTAGTGTCTGGCGTTGGTGTCAACATACTATCACTGGGGTTAACAACACTGTTACTGCAGGTAATGTGGGGGAACAGAGGAGCCTCAGATTCTGTTCGCGGATTGAAGCCACTCAATCTCCCTCTGATAGCAGATATTCCTGTATTGGGAGATATCATTGGAAAGCAGAATCCCCTGGTGTACATCATGCTATTGATCGTGATTCTGGCCTGGCTGGTCATGTTCAGGACACCTCTTGGATTGAGAATTCGGGCAGTGGGTGAGCATCCTGAGGCAGCAGATACAGTGGGGATTCATGTACACAGAATCCAGTACTTGTGTGTTGTGGTCAGCGGGATGCTATCAGGATTGGGAGGTGCCTATCTATCTCTGGGGTGGCTGAATCTGTTCAGTCAGAACATGTCTGCTGGAAGAGGGTTCATTGCACTGGCTGCAAACATATTTGGGAAATGGAATCCTGCAGGAGCATTTGGAGCCAGTTTGCTCTTCAGTTTCACAGATGCTCTCCAGATAAAGCTCCAGGGAGTTGGAATACCTATCCAGTTCATCCAGATGATACCCTATATTCTGACTATCCTGGTTCTGGCAGGAGCAGTAAAGAGAGCAGTTCCCCCTGCTGCCATTGGAAAGCATTACGAAAAAGGAGAGAAATAGAGTTACAGATTTCGAACACGATGAAAGGACAGACTGATGTTACACGTGTAACAGAATTTCCAGTTCTCTGCCCAAACCTTTATATACTCTGGAGAAGATACTATTATGGTAGGAGGTACAAGATGATAGCACGAAAGATTCTCATCATGATCCTGGGAGGGCTGGTGATGATGGCTACAATCAATTCCCAGCCCAAGACCTATATAATACAGATAGACAATATCAGCCAGCCTGAGGCCAGACCTCCAGTGAACGAAACAATTACCCTCGATCAAGACAGGTATGCAACCTTTTCGGGTGCTCCTCTTCTCATAGAATTTTTCGCGTCAGGATTTCACTGCCCAAACCAGGACATAAGTTTCAAAATATCTTATGTCTACAGGAGAGTAAGACCGGCCAATTTTCTGGAAGATCCCAGCTTGTTCGTGATGGAGGGGTACATCTTCACCACAACAGTCACGTCTGAAAGCTGTACAGCTTCCTGGACATCTCCGGGGCTGCGAGATGGAATTCATACTATTGGCATACTAGCTTTCGATGGATCTGGTGCCCAGAGCTCATGGCACTACATCACGATTATAAAGAACAATGAACGTGAAAACACTGTTTCCTATTTCCCAGGAGGGAACGACATGCCAGCAAAGAGTTCTGAAGATCTTCCAATAAGCAGTGCCCCTGTAGTAATCACAGACACACCAAACCACACTTTCACCATCGGTAAAGATCCAATCCAGTACGTGGACATCTACTTTCATACAAACTATCCATTCCCTGTGGAATACTTCTACGTGGAGTGGACGTTCACATCCAAGGGTGGATGTGGTTATTCTTCTACTGTAATTGTGTATGCTTCAGACTTCAACCGAGGAGTCTTCCGACTGGACATGAGTTCTGTTTTTGCTCCTGAATGGGCCGAACCTTCAAATGTTTACGGCAAGTGCGCTCTCGGTACTGGCGAGTTCACGGTCAGGATTTCGTGCAAGACTGCCCAGGGATTTGGAGAGCCCACTCTGATCATCATAAGACTGGTCTAACTACAGGGAATACAGGCTGACAATCTCGTCCTCATGGATTCGGGCTGCCATTTCCTCAGTGAGAACACCCTTTTCCAGCAGCTTTCTGGTAGTTTTCGGCACTGTCTGGGGACCCAGGACTGCCCCTGGTCTATTGGGATCATCCAGGTAATCAGTCTCCATTAAAAACCTCTGCGACAAAATCTTTTCAACATTTGACTCTGTAGCCAGAACAGAAGGGACCATATGGTTATAGGAATGGAAAGGAGAAGAGAAATGCTTGATAACCTTCTTCAATCCCAGCTTCTGGACAAGAGAATCCAGGTCTGAAACACCAGAACTGTCCAGAGACTCAGTGTGGAGCTGTATAGGGCAGTCTGCATCACGTGATCTCTTCAAAGCTTCTACCATGTACGTATGTGCTTCAGCAGTAGTTTCTGGAGAGACAGGGTAGTGAGGCCTGCCAAACTCGCCCATGCCGACCACCTTTTTCTCTTCTATGTAGGTTTCCACGATATCCAGGATTCTGTAGCACAAATCCTTCTTTCCCTGACTTATCAGCCTGTCGAATTCTGCAGGATGCAGCCCAATGACTGGGTAGCATTCAACATATTTTCTTGCCTCTTCACACATGGCAATAGTCTCATCAAAGCTGGAGATGAACCCCTCCAGATCATGAGGAAAGGATGGTTTCTGCACCAGAATGATGCGTCCTCCACCTGCTTTTCTGAACTGCTTTACTGCTTCAAGATACATGCCCCTCCTATCGAGATGCATGTGATTATCAGTTATCAATTTTCTTCCTCTCTTTTGTCCTTTTCATTCATCTCTTTTTCCTCTTTTTCCTCTCCAATTCCTTCTTCCTTTCTTCCCTTTCTCTCTTCAACACCAAGAATGATTCTCTCTGCCACCAGTTCATCATCCACCTTGGTGCAGTAACAACCATCCTTCAATAATGGAATTCCCTGCACCGGGCAGAAACGGCTTATCTCCATCATGGAATAGTTCAGCTCGTACCCGCATGCCACACCCAGAGCTGCTGAGGGTGTATCCTTCTTGACGATCCGCTTCACAAAACTGCCGCCAGGCACGATATACACTTTGTACCCTACCGATTCTGCACGTTTCTTTAAATTTGCTATCATACACCTTCCACATTCCTTGCATTGGATGCCGTACCTCGTTAAAGTAGCAGGGCACTTAGGGCTGCGCAGACACTGAGGGAATACCAGTACCCGTTTTTCAGGAGCTGACTTCTCAAAATCCTCCTCAAATATGCGATTCCGGATTTCAATCCCAATCTCATCCACGAGTTTATCACTCAATCCCACCATTCTCAGCAGCCGCTTCAGAAAGAAATACAGACTGTCAATGACTAAAAGGACGAGACGGGGTAGAATCATGATCCCTCTTCTTAACAGGATCAGTCCCAACATCAGAGAAATTAACGATGCTACCAGAATAAAGATGAGAAGAAAAATGAGGACTTTTCCTATGAATGCATAGGGAATCTGCATTCCATCACATTTTAACTCCTATTTTTCTCAGTGCTCTCCTTACCTCTACTATTGCATTTTCCACATCTTCTCTCGTTTTTGCACCCGTGCAGACGATTTTTCCTGATCCAAACAGGAGCAGGACCACCTTCGGTTTCTTCAGCCTGTAGATCAATCCGGGAAACTGTTCTGGTTCGTACTCACAGTTTGGAAGACCAAACACAATAGCATCCAGGTTCAATTCCACTCCCAGGTCTGCAGATGCTACAATATTCTGGACCACGATTTCAGGCCCTCTAAACCAGACAAAGAACCCTGCATCTTCACCCGGGATGTGCCGCGGCTCACGGACGGGATTAATAGAATCGTA